>NZ_JARWBG010000032.1:0-79453 GCF_029846775.1 Streptomyces chengmaiensis | reverse complement strand
CGGCGCGGCCAGACGAAGCGAGGCCGGCGCGGGCGGGCGCGCCGGGGGCACGGCGGGGGCACGGCGAGGGCACGATGCGAGCGCGGCGAGGGCGCGGCGGAGGCGCGGCGGGGCGACCGCGACCGTGCCGTCGTCTTCGACGGCACGGTTGTGCCGGCCGCCCGCGACAGCGAGGATGCGTCCATGACAAACCGTCAGCTCGACGGCGTCGTACGCCTGTGTGTTCCCCAGCCTCCACGAGAGAAGGGCCGCCATATGTCCGCAGCCGGTGAGAGGACCAGGCTCGGCATCCTCGCCGTGAGCCTGTCGGTGGTCGCCGCGACCGCGGCCGTGCCCCCCGCCGCATACGCGGCAGGTTCCCCGACCGGATCCGCGGTCGGCTCCTTCACCGTGCTGACCTACAACGTCGCCGGGCTTCCCGAGCCGCTCTCGGGAAGCAAGCCCGCGAAGAACACCAAGGTCATCTCCCAGCGGATCAACTCCTACGACATCGTGAACGTCCAGGAGGACTTCGCCTACCACGCCGACCTGATCAAGCATGACGAGCACCCGTACCGGACAGCGCCGTCCGTCCCCGAGTGGGTGCCGGTGCCGGGCGTGCCCTTCTCGGACGGGCTCAACACCCTCTCCGACTTCAAGCTGCGAAAGCTCGACCGGGTGACGTGGGACCGGTGCGCCGGCTACGACTGTCTGACCCCGAAGGGCTTCACCTACCTCAGACTCGAACTGCCCGGTGGAACGTCCCTCGATCTCTACAACGCGCATATGAACGCCGGCTCGGGCACCGAGAAGAAGCTGCGCGTCCGCCGGGACAACATCCGCCAGTTGTCCGACTACATCAAGAAACACTCCGCCGACCGGGCGGTCATCGTGACCGGGGACACCAACAGCCGCTACACCAGACCCGGCGACATCATCCGCGAGTTGCGCGACGACAACGGACTCACCGACGCCTGGGTCCAGCTGGTGAAGGGCGGCACGACGCCCGAAGTCGACGAGTCCGCGCCCACATGCAAGGAGTCCGCCGAATGCGAGCTGCTCGACAAGGTCCTCTATCGCAGCGGCCCGGGGCTGACAATCGACGCGGTCCACTACGGCAACGAGTACGCGAAGTTCCTCGACTCCACGGGGAAGCCGCTGTCGGACCACAACCCACCGGCCGTCACCTTCACCTTCACACGCGGCGAAGAGGCCGCCGACGGCTGAGAGCTGCGACGGCCGCCGCCTGCCCCCGGCTGCACGGCTAGAAGATGAACACGCCGACGGCGAATGCGGTCAGGCAGACGGCCACGAGCACCATGAACCACGCGAAGCGGACGCGGCGGGCGACGGCCTCGGGGCTGTAGCCCAGTGCCCGGGCCGCCGCCAGCACATCCTGCGCGAACTTCTCGGAGCTTCTGTCGTCCCCCGTGGCCGGGCTTTCGTCTCTCATCGTCCTCCTGTCTCCATGCCGCTTCTCAGTCGTCGAGGACACGGAGCAGTCGCCACGGCGAGGTGACACCGGGGTGGCCGCGTGAGAGGTGGGCCGCCGGGGCCTGGTGGGCGCGCTCCGGCGGACTGCCGTTCCTCGGCCCCGGCCGGGCGCGTCGACGGCTCCCGTCACCGGAGCCGGACAGGCTAGATCGGTCCGACTCGACCGGTCAAGCCCTCGCTCCCGCCCGGGGTGTGGGGCGAAGGCCCGGGCCCCGGGGTCGCGGTCCCCGGGGCCGGGGCCGTCAGGCGATGCGGTCGAGGACCACCGGCGTGGGGTGGAACTCCGTGCCCGCGGGGGCGATGTCATACGCCGACGCCAGCGCCTCACGCGCGTAGTCGAACTTCTCCGGCGTGTCCGTGTGCAGCGTCAGCAGCGGCTGACCCGCCGTCACCGTGTCGCCCGGCTTGGCGTGGAGTTCGACGCCCGCGCCCGCCTGTACCGGGTCCTCCTTGCGGGCGCGGCCCGCGCCCAGGCGCCAGGCGGCGAGGCCGACGTCGTATGCGTCGAGGCGGGTGAGGACGCCGGAGGAGGGAGCCGTCACCACGTGCTGCTCGCGGGCGACGGGGAGCGCCGCGTCCGGGTCGCCGCCCTGGGCCGCGATCATGCGGCGCCAGGCGTCCATGGCCGAGCCGTCGGCCAGGGCCTTCGCCGGGTCGGCGTCCTTGAGCCCGGCCGCGTCGAGCATCTCGCGGGCCAGCGCCAGGGTCAGCTCGACGACGTCCGCGGGGCCGCCGCCCGCGAGGACCTCCACCGACTCGCGGACCTCGAGCGCGTTGCCCGCGGTCAGCCCGAGCGGCGTGGACATGTCGGTGAGCAGCGCTACGGTGCGGACCCCGCTGTCGGTGCCCAGCGCCACCATGGTGGAGGCCAGTTCCCGGGCGTCCTGAACCGTCTTCATGAACGCGCCGGTGCCGACCTTGACGTCGAGGACGAGCGAGCCCGTCCCCTCGGCGATCTTCTTCGACATGATGGAGGAGGCGATGAGCGGGATCGCCTCGACCGTGGCGGTGACGTCCCGCAGGGCGTACAGCTTCTTGTCCGCGGGGGCGAGCCCGTCTCCAGCCGCGCAGATCACCGCGCCGGTGGAGTCCAGGACGGAGAGCATCTCCTCGTTGGACAGCAGCGCCCGCCAGCCGGGGATGGACTCCAGCTTGTCGAGGGTGCCGCCGGTGTGGCCGAGGCCCCGACCGCTGAGCTGCGGCACGGCCGCCCCGCACGCGGCGACCAGCGGAGCGAGCGGCAGAGTGATCTTGTCGCCGACGCCGCCGGTGGAGTGCTTGTCCGCGGTGGGGCGGGACAGCGAGTCGAAGTTCATCCGCTCGCCGGAGGCGATCATCGCCGCGGTCCAGCGGGCGATCTCCGTGCGGTTCATGCCGTTCAGCAGGATGGCCATGGCCAGCGCGGACATCTGCTCGTCGGCGACCTCACCGCGCGTGTACGCGTCGATGACCCAGTCGATCTGCTCGGGACTCAGCTCGCCCTTGTCCCGCTTTGTGCGGATGACGGAAATGGCGTCCATGGCCATGGCTGGCTTCCTTCCAACTGCGGTGGTGGCGGGCAGAGATGACTCTACGCGCATAGAGAAAGAAGAGTCGCGGGAGTCACGGCCATGCCGTGACTCCCGCGTCGTCAGGCGAGATGAGCCGGGCCGAACGCCTGCGGCAGCATCTCCTTGAGCGGCAGCACCCCCGCCGGAGTGTCCACCAGCAGTTCGGGGCCCCCGAACTCGTACAGCAGCTGCCGGCACCGGCCGCACGGCACCAGCAGACCGCCGGTGCCGTCCACACAGGTGAAGTGGGTGAGCCGGCCGCCGCCGGTGGCCTGGAGCTGGGAGACGAGGCCGCATTCGGCGCACAGGCTCAGCCCGTACGAGGCGTTCTCGACATTGCAGCCGGTCACCGTCCGGCCGTCGTCGACGAGCGCGGCCACGCCGACCCGGAAGCCCGAGTAGGGCGCGTACGCACGGGACATCGCCTCACGCGCCTGCCCCCGCAGGACCCCCCAGTCGACGTCCTTCGTCACTTGCCCTGGCCCTTCCGGTAGAGCATGCCGTTCGCCTTGGGCATCCGCAGCCGCTGCGCGGACAGGGCGAGCACCAGCAGCGTGGTGACGTACGGCGCGGCGTCCACGAACTGGCTCGGCACCTCGTCGGTCAGCGCGTACCAGGTGAACAGACCGCCCGCCGCCGCGGCGGAGATCAGTGCGGGCAGGTACTTCTTCCTGTACAGCTGCCATGCGGCCGCGACCACCAGCAGGATGGCGATGAGCAGCAGCATGGCGTGGACGTTCTCCGCGCCGCCGCGCAGCTTGAGGCTGTCGGTGAAGCCGAAGAGGCCCGCGCCGAGCGCCATGCCGCCCGGCATCCAGTTGCCGAAGATCATCGCAGCGAGACCGATGTAACCGCGGCCGCCGGTCTGGCCCTCCTGGTAGATCCCGGTGGAGACGATCGCGAGGAACGCGCCGCCGAGGCCGGCCAGGCCGCCGGAGATGACCACGGCGATGTACTTGTACTTGTAGACGTTGACGCCGAGGGACTCGGCGGCGACGGGGTTCTCACCGCAGGAGCGCAGCCGCAGACCGAAGCCGGTGTGCCACAGGGCCCAGTAGGTGACCGGGATCAGCAGCAGGGCGACGACGGTGAGCAGCGACAGATTGGTGACCAGTCCGCCGAGCACGCCCGCGAGGTCCGAGACGAAGAACCAGTGTTTGTCCTGGAGGTCCGCCAGCCAGTCCGACAACCCAGGGATGGTGATCCGGTCGATCGCGTCGATGCGCGGGGACTGCTTGGACGAGCCGCCCGGCTCCTCGGCGAAGGTGAAGTTCGAGAGGTAGCGGGTGGCGCCGAGGGCGAGGATGTTGACCGCCACACCGGAGACGATGTGGTTGACGTTGAACGTGATGGTGATGACCGCGTGCAGCAGTCCGCCGAGCGCGCCGCCGGCGATGCCCATCAGCACGCCGACCCAGGGACCCCACTGGAAGCCGGCCCAGGCGCCGAACCAGGTGCCGAGGATCATCATGCCCTCGAGGCCGATGTTGATCACACCCGCGCGCTCCGCCCACAGACCGCCGAGGCCGGCGAGGCCGATCGGCACGGCGAGCTGGAGGGCGCCGGAGACCTGTCCGACGGAGGTCAGGTCATTGGCCCCGCTGACCACGCGGACCAGCGAGAACAGGGCCAGTCCGCCCGCGATGATCAGCAGGATGACGGGCAGGGTCAGCTTGGGTCGGCGGCCGCCGTTCCTGGGGGCCTTGGGCGCGGCGCTCGCGGCCGAGGCGTTGCTCGTGCTCACTTGGCGGCCTCCTTCGCGGTCTTGAGGGCGTGCCCGGCGGCGAGCTCTTCGCCCACCTTCCGCTGCTGGCGGCGCAGCCCGTACTGGCGGACGAGTTCGTAGGACACGACGACCGCGATCACGATCAGACCCTGCATGATCGTGGCGATCTCCTTCTCATAGCCGTGCTGGTCGAGATCCGCGGACGTCTTGTCCAGGAAGGAGACCAGCAGGGCGGCGAAGAAGATCCCGACCGGGCTGTTGCGGCCGAGCAGGGCGATGGTGATGCCGGTGAAGCCGACTCCGACGGGGAAGTTGAAGCTGTAGGTGTGCGTGTCGCCCAGCAGCGTGGGCATGCCGGCGAGTCCGGCGACCGCGCCCGAGATCAGCATCGCGGTCAGGACCATCTTCTTGGCGTCCACACCGGAGGCCTGGGCCGCGGTCGAGCTGGCCCCGGTGGCGCGCAGGTCGAAGCCGAAGCGGGTGCGGTTGAGGACGAACCAGTAGACGAAGCCCAGCGCGAAGGCCACGAAGGTGAAGCCGTAGATCTCGCCGCCGGTGACCTCCAGGGCCGGGAACCAGCCGGACTCGGGGATCTCTCCGGTCGTCAGGTCATTGGAGCCGGGGGGCTGCTCGCCGAAGTTGGACGGCAGGATCAGCCAGGCGATCAGGCTGGTCGCGATGGCGTTGAGCATGATCGTGGAGACGACCTCGCTCACTCCGCGGGTGGTCTTCAGGATGCCCGCGATGCCGGCCCAGAACGCGCCGACGAGCATGGCGACGATCACGATCAGCGCGATGTGCAGCGGCCCGGGGAGCTCCACGGCCGCGCCGATGAGCGCCGCCACCATCGCCGCGAGCCGGTACTGGCCGTCGACGCCGATGTTGAAGAGGTTCATCCGGAAGCCGACGGCGACGGCGAGGGCCGCCAGATAGTACGTGCCGGTCTGATTGATGATCAGCACCTGGACGTCGGAGAACGACGCCGCATCGAACATCAGCCGGAACGGCTCGATGGGGTCGCGGTCCGACGCCAGCAGCACCACGGAGGTGAGCACAAAGGCGACGGCCAGCGCCAGCACCGGGCCGGCCAGCCCGAGGAGCAGCCGGTCCTTGTCGAATTTCCTCATCGGGCCTCACCGTCTTCGGGGTGCTGGGGGTGCTCGAGGTGACCGGTGGCGGCGCCGGTCATGGCCGAGCCCAGTTCCTCGGGAGTGATGGTCGCGGGGTCGGCGTCGGCGACGAGCCGTCCGCGGTACATGACGCGCAGGGTGTCGGAGAGCCCGATCAGCTCGTCCAGGTCAGCCGAGATCAGCAGGACCGCGAGCCCCTCGCGGCGGGCCTCGCGGATCTGGTCCCAGATCTGGGCCTGTGCTCCGACGTCCACGCCGCGGGTGGGGTGGGCGGCGATGAGCAGCTTGGGGTGGTGGCTCATCTCGCGGCCGACGATCAGCTTCTGCTGGTTGCCGCCGGAGAGGGAGGCCGCGGTGACGTCGATGCCGGGGGTGCGCACGTCGTACTCGCGCACGATCCGCAGCGTGTCCCTGCGTGCGGCCTTGGGGTCGAGGAGACCGCGGCGGCTGTTGGGCGGCTCGGTGACATGGCCGAGGATGCGGTTCTCCCACAGCGGGGACTCCAGCAGCAGGCCGTGCCGGTGCCGGTCCTCCGGGATGTAGCCGATGCCGTCCTCACGGCGCTTGCGGGTGTGGGCGTGGGTGATGTCCACGCCGTCGAGCGTGATCGCGCCCGTGTCGGGGTCGCGCATGCCCATCAGGGTCTCGATCAGCTCGGTCTGGCCGTTGCCCTCGACGCCCGCGATGCCGAGGATCTCGCCCTTGTGGATGGTGATGGAGATCCCGTCCAGCAGCATCCGGCCGACCGGCACGCCCGGCTCCTCCAGGGTGTCGCTGGTCGGCAGCTGCGGCTCGGAGGTCTCCGGCACCGTGACCTGGCGGCTCTCGGCGAGGGACAGGCCCTGGACCTGGAGCATCGGGACGTCCGTGACGGTCGACTCGCGCGTCTCCGGCGTGGGCAGCTCGGCGCCCACCATCAGCTCGGCGAGCTGGCGGGGCGTGGTGCTCGCCGGGTCGGCGGTGCCGACCGTCGTGCCGCGGCGGATTACGGTGATCTCGTCGGCGACCGACAGCACCTCGCCCAGCTTGTGGGAGATGAAGATGACGGTCAGGCCCTCGGCCTTCAGCTCGCGGAGGTTGGCGAAGAGGGCGTCGACCTCCTGCGGCACCAGCACGGCGGTGGGCTCGTCGAGGATGAGGATGCGTGCGCCGCGGTAGAGGACCTTGAGGATCTCCACTCGCTGGCGGTCGGCGACGCCGAGCTCCTCGACGAGAGCGTCGGGGCGGATGCCGAGGCCGTACTGCTGCGAGATCTGGCGGATCTTCCTGCGGGCCGCAGAGCCGATGCCGTGGAGCTTCTCACTGCCGAGAACAACGTTCTCCAGGACGGTGAGGTTGTCGGCGAGCATGAAGTGCTGGTGCACCATGCCGATGCCGCGGTCGATGGCGTCGCCGGGGCTGTTGAAGGAGACCCGGGCGCCGTCCACGGTGATGGTGCCCTCGTCCGGCTTCTGCATGCCGTAGAGGATCTTCATCAGGGTGGACTTGCCCGCGCCGTTCTCGCCCACCAGGGCGTGGACGGTGCCGCGGTGCACCGTGATGTCGATGTCGTGGTTGGCGACGACGCCGGGGAATCGCTTGGTGATGCCGTGGAGTTCTACGGCAGGGGGACTGCTGGACGCGTTGATGACGCACTCTCCTTGGCCGGAAGGAGCGGGGGCAAAGGGGGCAGGGCGGGGGTGAAGTTATCGCGCCGGAGGGCTGTCTACACGCGTAGCACTGCCGAAAAATCAAGCGGACGCCCCAACTGCCCCGCGCCTCTGTCGAGATGGACGAGGCGAGGGTTTCGAGGTGCCGCCGCAGGGAGGGTAGCCGACTTTTCCTGTGCCGGGCCCCACGCCCATGGCGGCGACGGAAGTCGTCGCCGCCACGGGCCCGATGCGCTGCCGGTGCGGATGACGTGCACCGGCGGGGTGACCCGCCCGGGGTTACGGGGTGGTCTTGACGACGATCTTGCCGTCGATGATGTTCTTCTTCGCCGCGGCGACAGCCTCGGTGACCTCGGTCATCTTGGTGTACGCCGGGTTGGACTCGGCCAGGCCGACGCCGTTCTTGTCCAGGCCGTAGCGGATCTCGCTGGACTGCGGGTCGCCGTCCTTGACCGACTTGATCAGGTTGAAGACCGCGCCGGAGACATCCTTGGTGACCGAGGTCAGGATGTTGTCCTTGTAGGCGGCCAGACCCTTCTGGTTGTACTGGTCCGAGTCGACGCCGATGGCCCACTTGTCGGCCTTGGAGGCTGCCTCGATCGCACCGGAGCCGGCCAGACCGGCGGCCGCGTAGATCACGTCGGCGCCCTTGTCGAGCTGCCCCTGGGCGGCGGCCTTGCCGAGGTCCGGCTTGACGAAGCCGTCGAAGTTCGGCGGCTGGGTCAGGTACTGCGAGAGGACCTTGACGGACGAGTCGGTGTCCTTGACGCCCTGCTCGAAGCCCGCCTGGAACTTCTTGATCAGCGGGGTCTCGACGCCGCCGATGAAGCCGACGGTCTTGGACTTGGAGACCTTGGCGGCGGCGACGCCGGCGAGGTAGGAGCCCTCCTCCTCGTTGAACACGAGGTTGGCGATGTTCTCGCCCTGGACGGAGGAGTCGTCGATGAGGCCGAACGTGGTGTCCGGGAACTTCGGCGCGACCTTCTCGATGGCCGGCGCGTAGGCGAAGCCGACGCCGATCACCGGGTTGTTCCCGGCGCGGGCCAGCGAGGTGAGGCGCTGCACCTTGTCGGCGTCTGCCTCACCGTCGGAGGGCTCGGCCTCCGTGCCCTTGACGTCGAGTTCCTTCTCGGCCTTCGACAGGCCGGCGTAGGCGGCGTCGTTGAACGACTGGTCGCCGCGGCCGCCGATGTCATAGGCGATAGCCGCTTTGACGTCACCCGAGTCGGAGGCGGCGTCCGACGAGGTCTTGCCACACGCGGTGGCGGAGAGTGCGAGGGCCGCGGACGCGATGCCCACGGTGGCGAACCTGGTGATCCGGCGCACTGGGAGGCTCCTTCAACCTGACCGAAAGCGCCTCTTCCGGCGCTGGTTTTGCGGCGATCGTAACGCGCGTAGATGCCGGTTAAAGTCGCGTTCATCAGTCGTTATCGGATCGTCGCGAAGCGGCGTCGAGGCGCGCGTAGCGTAGCCGTCGTACTGCTGTATGTATAGAAACGACGGTCCCGGCCAGGCCGGGAAGGGCCTGCCGAGCATTCCTTTTCAGCCAGGTTACTGCCTTGGTTGTGGTTTGCCGGGGCCCAAGATCCGCAGGGGCGGCGCCGCTCCCTCACCTGCGCCCAGCGGCACGGCCTCCGCCTTCCTCAGCGGAAGCTTCGCCTTCCGTAGCGGGGCTTCGCCTTCCGTAGCGGGCCTTCGCCCAGACCCGCCGTACGGCCTTCGGCCGTTTCCGGCGCGGTCCGGCAACGCCCCGAAGGGGGACGCGGGGCTGTATCGATGTGCGGCTTCCGGCGCGCGGGCGCGACGGCCCCACGGCGGACCCGCACCCGCTCGACGCGGCCGACCACCGCACTCCCCGCGGAGCGCTCAGGCAGGCGGCGTGGGAAGCAGCGCCGTCGCCGTGAAGAGTTCGACGCCGACCTCGATGGCCTTCTCGTCAACGTCGAAGTCCCCACGGTGAAGATCGCGCCCCACCGGGTCGCCCGGGGTGCGGACCCCGAGGCGGGCCATGGCGCCCGGGACATGCTCCAGGTACCAGGAGAAGTCCTCACCGCCGAGGCTCTGTTCGGTGTCCTCGACCGCGTACACCCCGCGGCGGGCGGTCTGGGCGTCGCGCAGCAGTTCGGTGATCGCCGCGTCGTTGATCACCGGCGGCACCCCCCGGACGTAGTTGATCTGCGACTTGGCGCGGTGCAGCGCGGCGATCTCGTCGATCGCCGAGTGGACGAGGTCCGGCGCGGAGCGCCAGCCCGCCAGGTCGAGGCAGCGGACGGTGCCGGAGAGCTCGGCGTGCTGCGGGATCACGTTGGGGGCGTGCCCCGCCTCGATGCGGCCCCAGGTCAGGGCGAGGCCGGAGCGGGTGTCGACACGGCGGGAGAGCAGCGCGGGGACCTCCGTGACGATCTTGGCCGCGGCGGTGACCAGGTCGGTGGTCAGATGCGGGCGGGCGGTGTGGCCGCCGGGTCCGTCGAGCGAGACCTCCAGGCGGTCGCAGGCGGAGGTGATGGGCCCGGTGCGCAGACCGATCATCCCGGCGTCGACCTTGGGGTCGCAGTGCACCGCGACGATCCGGCCGACGCCGTCCAGCGCCCCGGCAGCCACGGCGTCGGCCGCGCCGCCCGGCAGCACCTCTTCGGCCGGCTGGAACAGCAGCCGCACCGGCTGTGGCAGCAGCCCCTGCCGGTTGAGGTCGGCGAGGACGAGCCCGGCGCCCAGGGCCACCGTGGTGTGCACGTCGTGGCCGCAGGCGTGGGCCCGGTCGGGCACGGTGGAGCGGTAGGGGACGCCGGTCTTGGTGTCGGGGATGGGCAGCGCGTCGATGTCGGCGCGGATCGCCAGCATGGGCGGGCCCGCGGGGTCGGGGTCGCCGATGTCGCAGATGAGTCCGGTCCCCGCCGGGAGCACACGCGGCTTCAGGCCCGCCTGCTCCAGGCGTGCCTTGATCGCGGCGGTGGTGCGGAACTCCTGGTTGCCGAGTTCCGGGTGCATATGCAAGTCCCGGCGGAACGCGATCAGTTCGACGCGCAGGGACTCGGGCAGCGTGCCGGGGAGGGCGGCTTGTCCGGGCGGCAGCCCGGCTTCTTGGGACTCGAGGGACATCAACTGGTTCACCCAGTGAAGCGTAGGCCCTTCGAGGGGCCAACTAACGTACGATCAACAAAACTTCAGCCTCATAGGGGAAAGAAAAACGCCCCTAGCAGGCATGCTCAAGGATTGGAGTGGGTAAACTCACGCGACCGGTGAGGGCAGGTGCTGCACATCGCGCGCAGTCCCCGTCACACCGGCCAGAAAACCTTGCGCCCGCGGGCTCGCGTTCTCCTTGAGCCACTCCGGTGCGATGTCGCAGACCGCCACCTTGATGCCGGTGCCCGCGAGGGCCAGCGGCAGTGTGTGCACCACCGTCGAGGGGAAGCTGAGGACGGTGCCGCCGATCGGGCCGCGCCGGGCGATCAGCTCCAGCGGGAGATCGGGGCGCACGACCTCCAGACCCGTCTCCGTGGCAAGCCGGTGCAGCTTGTCCGAGCTCTCGCGGCGGTGGGCGAAGTAGCGGGTGGCCCCGTGGGCGCGGGCCAGCGCCCGTACGGCCTCCAGATACTGCTCCAGGTCCACCACTCCGGTCTCCACCAGCGACGTGCCGACGATGTCCGCGCCGCGGGTGAGCCTCGGCGGGCCGTAGCGGAACCGGGTCCAGGCGAAGTCGTTGGGCGTGACCGTCAGTCCGGGCCGAGGTTCCACGGGCATCGAGGTGAAGACCTCGATCGAGCGGTTCGGGGCGGGGCTGAGCCGGCGGCGGGCCAGGAAGGTCACCGGCGCGAGCACCAGCTCACGCGGCCCCCGGCGGCCGCCGCGCCGGTGCCAGCGCACCAGCCGCTCTCCCCGTGCGACCTGGGCGACGAACTCCATCGTCGCCGTGCCGTCGTCCACGACGGTCAGGTCCTTGCGGCCGACCAGCGTCAGCAGCATCTGCACATAGCGGGAGAACGGGTCCCCGATGACGACACGCTCGCCGCGCCGCATCAGCGGCACCAGCTCGCGCACCGTCCGCAGCAGCGCGCCGACGCCGCCGCGGGCCTCCTGCCAGCGGACCGTGATCCCCTCATCGCGGGCCAGCTCCGCCATCCGGCGCAGTTGCCCCCGCGACATGGGGTCGGTGGGCGACAGCACGACCACCGTCAGCTCGGCGGCCCGGCTCGGGCCGGTACGGACCGCGGGCTGGGCGGGTACGCCCGGCAGCGACTCCTCAGGGGCGGCGTGGGCCCACTCCAGGACGTTCAGCAGTTGGACGGGGCTCTCGACGAAGGCGAGGTTCACCGGCATTCACCTCGGGTTGCTGGTCGGGCCGGACCGTCGGCCCCGCCGCGGAGACCGGGTCTGGCACGGCGGACGGGGCCTGCGGGGTCCGGATCCGGGGTGGTCCCCCGGGAGGGGCTGCGCTGGTGTGCTCTCGTCCGGCGGACGACCGGCGTCGGAGGGACCGACCGCGGGCCCGGATGAGGCGGACGGACATCCGGTACCGGGCGGACCGGCCAGCGCCCCGAACACGTCCGGCACACGGCCGACGACGTCGGCCGGACCATGCGACGGACCCAGGCGAACCGGACGGCCGGAACCAGACCCACCGGCCACCGACCCGCGCACTCCCGGCACATGGCGGACGACATCGGACGGACCGGGCGACGGGCCGGGCTCAGGCCGTCGCCGGCGTGGTCTCGGCCTCCGCCTCGGCGACGACGCCCGCGACGCGGCGGAGCTTCTTCATCGGCGCGAGCTCGCTCTCGTAGACCTTCTTCACGCCGTCGCCGAGCGCGCTCTCGATGGTGCGGATGTCGCGCACGAGCCGCGACAGACCCTGCGGCTCGACGGAGGCAGCCTGGTCGGAGCCCCACATCGCACGGTCGAGGGTGATGTGGCGCTCGACGAACGCGGCGCCCAGCGCGACGGCGGCGAGGCTGGTCTGCAGACCGGTCTCGTGGCCGGAGTAGCCGATCGGCACGTTCGGGTACTCCTGCATCAGCGTGTTGATCACGCGCAGGTTGAGCTCCTCGGCCTTGGCCGGGTACGTGGAGGTGGCGTGGCAGAGCAGGATGTTGTCGCTGCCGAGCACCTCGACGGCGTGGCGGATCTGCTTCGGCGTCGACATGCCGGTGGACAGGATGACCGTCTTGCCGGTGGCGCGCAGTTCGCGCAGCAGCTCGTCGTCGGTCAGCGACGCGGAGGCCACCTTGTGGGCGGGGACGTCGAACTTCTCCAGGAACGCGACGGCCTCGGTGTCCCACGGGGAGGCGAACCAGTCGATGCCCCGCTTCCTGCAGTGCTCGTCGATCCGGCGGTAGTCGTCCTCGCCGAACTCGACGCGGTGGCGGTAGTCGATGTACGTCATCCGGCCCCAGGGGGTGTCGCGCTCGATGTCCCACTGGTCGCGCGGGGTGCAGATCTCGGGGGTGCGCTTCTGGAACTTGACCGCGTCGCAGCCGGCCTCGGCGGCCGCGTCGATCAGCTTGAAGGCGTTGTCGAGGTCGCCGTTGTGGTTGATGCCGATCTCACCGGTGACGTACACGGGGTGGCCGGGGCCGGCGGTCTTGGCGCCGAGGGTGCGCAGTCGCGTCGTGCTCATCGGGGGGTTGTTCCTTACTTCTCGGAAGTGGCAGGGGACTTACGGGTGTCGGCAGTGGGTGTGCCAGGGGCGCCAGAGGCACCAGGGGTGTCGGGTGTGTCAGGGGTGTGAGGGGTGTCAGGGGTGTTGAGGGTCGGGCCGAGGAGCCAGGAGGCGATCTCGCGGATCGCGCCCTCGCCGCCGGGTGTGGCGGTGACGGCGCGCGCCGCGGCCCGTACGGATGCGTGCGCGCTGGCGACGGCCACGGGCCAGCCGACGAGGTTGAAGCACGGGAGGTCGTTGACGTCGTTGCCGGCGTACAGCACCCGCTCGGGCGCGATGCCGGTCTGGTCGCACCACTGCTTGAGGGCGATGTCCTTGCGGTCCACGCCGTGCAGCACGGGAATGCGGAGTTTGCGGGCGCGGGCGGCGACGACGGGGTTCTGCTCGGTGGACAGGATCAGCAGTTCGAGGCCGGCGCCGCGCAGATGGGCGACGCCCAGGCCGTCACCGCGGTGGACGGCGACGAACTCGCGTCCCTCGGCGTCGATGAGCACCCGGTCGTCGGTCTGGGTGCCGTCGAAGTCGAGGACGACGGCGTCCACGTCGTCGCGCGTGGGCAGCGCGGGCGCGTCCAGCAGCGGGGCGAGCGCCCGGGCGCGGGCGAGGTCGTGCGGGTCGTCGACCTCCAGCACCCGTGCGGGGTCGGTGCGTACGAGGGCGGTGCGGCCGAAGAAGCGGTGCCCTGCCTCACGGAAGCCCACGCCTTTCATCGCGTAGGCGGCGCCGGTCTCCAGGAAGTCCTGGGGCCGGTCCTGCCTCCGCGGCCGGCAGGCGGCGTCGTGGTTCACGCCGACGCCGGATCCCTCGGTCTCGTCGCGCCAGACGAAGCCGTGGAAGGGGGCCACGGTCACCGCGCTGTCCGCGCCGTCCTCCAGGACCGCGGCGGCGACGCCCTGGACGTCGTCGCGGGTGAGGAACGGGCTGGTGCACTGCACGAGGAGGACGACGTCCGCCGCGATGCCGTCGTGCATCGCCTGGTGCGCGTCCATGGCGTGCAGCACGGCGGACTCGCTGGTCGCGGTGTCCCCGGCGATCTCGGCGGGCCGCAGGACCACCTCGGCCCCCGCGGCGCGCGCGGCGGCCGCGATGGCTTCGTCGTCGGTGGAGACGACGACGTCGGTGACGAGGGGCGCGGCGAGGCAGGCGCGCACGGCGCGCGCCACGAGCGGCACACCCGCGACGGGCGCGAGGTTCTTCGCCGGCACGCCCTTGGAGCCACCGCGGGCGGGGATCACGGCGAGTACGGTCATCGGGACTCCAGTGGTCCGGTCGGTGTGGCTTCAAGGGGGCGCGGAGGGCGCATCACAGCTCGCCCATCCGGCGGATGACGGGCGCGACGCGCTGCACCCCGTGCCGGTATGCGCCGCGGGCCGCTGCCCGTACGACGTCGCGCACGGCCTTCCGCACACCGCTCGCCTCGGCCTTGGGGGCCGCTCCGGCCAGCGGCGCGCCGTCGGGGGCCAGATGGTGGCGGGCCAGCAGTCCGGGGAGATAGCCGGGGGCGGTGGCCGGGGTGTAATACGGGGCGAGCGGCGGGAGTTCGGGCCGCTGGAGGAGTTCGGCGACCCGCTTGCGGGCGGCGTCGAAGGCCGTGTCGTACGAGCCGTCCGCGGCGACGCCCTGGCGGGCCAGCCATTCGGGGTCCGGGTCGGGCCGGTGCCCGGCGTCGAGCCGGTCGAAGGAGGCGAGCAGCCCGGAGCCGAGGAAGTGGTGGTTGCCGAGGGCCTCGCGGACGCCGAGGTCGGTGAGGACCGCGGTGGGGATGTTGCGGTGGAGGGATTCCAGAGCGGCGGTCGAGGAGACGGTCACCAGCAGATCGGTGCGGTCCAGGACCTCGCCCATGTGCCCGTACACGAGCCGGAAGTTGGCCGGCAGCCCGCCCGGCAGCTTCCCGGCGAGCCGCTGGTACGGAAGCTCCTCGATATGGGTGGTGTGCTCGCCGGGCTTGGAACGCAGCTTGAGCAGAACCTCGCGCTCGGGGTGGAGGCGGGCGTGCTCGACGAGGCGGCGCAGCAGATAGGTGCGGTCGGCGCGGGTCGCGGGCACGGAGGGCTGGGCGGCGAAGACGAGGGTGTCGCGGCCTTCGCTCCGCTCGTAGGGCGCGCCGCCGAGGAAGGGCAGCGCTGCCTCGGTGACCGAGGAGGCGTCGGCGCCGACTCCCTCGTACACGGCACGGAACCGCTCGGCGTCGTGGCGGGAGTTGGCCAGGACGACATCCGCGCCGTGGCGCAGCAGCAGTCCGTCGGCGAGCTTCTCGTAGACGACGCCTACGTAGCCGGTGACGACGACGGGCCGGCGGGCGAGCCGCAGTGCCGCGAGTCCGTGCAGCACGGCCTGGACGGCGCCGCCGACCAGCGCGAGGACGATGACGTCGTACCGCCGGTCGGTGTCCGCGGCGTGCTCGACCGCGCGCAGGAACTCGTTCCCGGTGACCTCGCGGAGCGCGTCCGCGTCCACTTTGACCTCGGCGAGCTGGCGGGGGGTGGGGGTGGCCCGGCCGCGCAGCAGGAAGCCGTCGAGCTGTGGGGCGGAGTCCCGCGGTCCGCGAGCGCCCTCGGCTTCCGCGCGGGCATCCGCCGCGGTCTCGGCGTCCGCGTCGTGCGGGGCGATGCGGCGCGCCGTCAGGGCGCCCCATTTCCACCGGGTGTCGGAGTCGGCGAGCACGGCGACCCGCAGGCCCTCGCCGGTACTCGCCTCGCTGGTACTTGTTGGCACGTCGAGGACGTTAGGAAGGCATTTGGTTTGACGGCCCAACTCGACCGCAACAACGGGTTAACAGGATGCCTACGAATAAAGAAAACGCCCGAGAAGCAAGCAGGTTAACCGTTCCGACGTTCTTCGTTCACCTGATATCCGCTCCGGGGTCAGGGCGAATGCCGGAGTGGGATCTAACCTCGCGCAGGTGGTTAAGCTCTCGGTCATCGTGCCGTTCTACAACGTGCAGACATTTGCTCCTGACACCCTCAAGAGCCTCCAGGCGAACGCTCGCGAGGACTTCGAGTTCCTGCTGGTCGACGACTGTTCGACGGATGGCACACCGGAGATGCTCAAGCGGGCGGAGCGCGAGGTTCCGGGGGCTCGGCTGATCAGACACGAGCAGAACGGCGGGCTGGCCACCGCGCGCAACACCGGCCTGGACGCGGCGAGCGGGGAGTACCTGACCTTCCTGGACGGCGACGACTGGCTGGCCCCCGGCCACTTCGCCCGGCTGCTGTCCGCCATGGAGGAGCTGGGCTGCGACTTCGTGCGCACCGACCATGTGCAGTGCACGGGCCGGAAGCGCACGGTCAACCGGGCGCCCGTCGGGCGGCGCGGGGAGGTGCTGCGCCCGCGGGACGTGATCCTTCCGGCCGACCGGTCGACAGGCGTCGACTATCCGTACGCCTGGGCGGGGATGTACCACCGGCGGCTGGCGGACCGCGGGCTGCTGCACTTCACACACGGGCTGCGCACCGCGGAGGACCGCCCGTGGATCTGGCGGCTGCACCGCGAGGCGGAGTCGTTCGCCGTCATCAGCCATCTGGGAATCTTCTACCGGCGCGGGGTCGCGTCTTCACTCACCCAGATCGGCGATATCCGGCAGCTCGATTTCATCCGGGCATTCGACCAGGTGATCGAAGAGACAGCCAAGGATCCGGAAGCGGACCGGCTGTTGCCGAAGGCGGTACGCACGTATTGTGCGGTCATTTCCCATCACCTGGGTTCGATTGAGAGGTTCGAGGCGCCCGTGGCGCGGAAATTGCGAGCGATGAGCGCGGCGGCGCTGCGGCGCATGCCGCAGGACGTGCTGAACGAAGCGCTGGACTCCATGGACCTGGATCGCGCGACGCGGCTGCGCCGCGTACGGCGTCGGCCGGCCGGCCTGTCTGCGGAGGCGGCGGTCTGATGCCCACGACACCCCGGACCACAGCAGCCCGGACCACGACAGTGCGGACCACGACAGTGCGGACCACGACAGTGCGGACCACGCAGATCTTCTTCGCCTCGTCGCTGTACGGCGCGGCGACGCTGGCCGCCGCGATCGACAGCGGGTGCTTCGCGCCGGCGGACCGGCGGATGCTGCTGGTCGCAAACAACGCGACGACTCCGGAGACCGCGCCGCCACTGGACCGGATGGACGGCTTCGAGCGGCTGCGCAGCCGCTTCGACGACGTGCGGTCCTGGAATGAGGCGATCGCGCCGTTCCACCCGGCGGGCTGGTCGCCGCGCCAGGACGACATCCCGATGTGGGAGCGGTATCTGCGGATGCTCTGGGACCTGGGGGACGACAGCGTCGAACTGGCGGTGGAATCCATCCAGGTGGTCCCGGCGCTCGCCGTCGCGCAGCTCTTCCCGGACGCCAAGCTGGATGTGTACGCGGACGGGCTGATGAGCTACGGCCCCACCCGGAACAAGATCGACCCTCTGGTGGGCGAAAGGGTGCGCAGGCTCTTCCACCTCGATCTGGTGCCGGGGCTGCGGCCGCTGCTGCTGGCGGAGTTCGGTGCGGAGCCGCGGCTGGTGCCGACGGAGGCGTTCGTGAAGACGATCGCGGAGCTGTCCGACGGGGCGCCGGCGGCCGCGGAGGAGGGCGAGGGACCGGCGCTGCTGCTCGGGCAGTACCTGGCGGCGCTGGGCATCCTCACTCCCGAGGAGGAAGAGGCCCTGCACCTGCGGATGGTGCGGGGCGCGGTGGCGCTGGGGCATCGGCGGATCGTGTTTAAGCCGCACCCGACGGCGCCGGCGTCCTGGACCCGGTCGCTGGAGCGCGAGGCCCGGCGGCTGGACGCGGATCTGACGGTCGACGACCGTCCGCTGCTGGCGGAGGTGCTGTACCGGCGGCTCAAGCCGTCGCTGGTGGTGGGCTGCTTCTCGACAGGGCTGCTGACGGCGGGCACGTTCTTCGGGATTCCCGTCGCGCGGGTGGGCACTGCTCCGCTGCTGGACCGGCTGACGCCGTATCAGAACAGCAACCGGGTGCCGCTGACGCTGGTCGACGCGCTGGTGCCGGATCTGGAGGCGGGCGAGACGGGCCCTGTGAAGGAGGCGGACGAAGCGGTGACGGGGCTGGTGAGCGCGGTGGGGTACGCGATGCAGCCGCAGATCCGGCCGGATCTGCGGGGCCCCGCGGAGACATATCTGGCGGGCAGCCTGAACGTCTCGACGCAGCGGTACTTCAAGCGCCGCCGGCTGACGGTGCTGGGGCTCCCGGGAGGTCTCCCGGTACCCCGCCACGCGGCCCTGCGCCGGGTGGCCCGCCAGGCCCGCCGTCTGAAGCGCAGGGCGCTGCGCTGAGATCCGCCGGCCCCGGGGCGCGCGCCGATCTAGCCCAGAGGTTGGTCCGGGGCGAGCACCTCGGCCAGTCGCCGGGCGACGGTCGACGCCGTGTTCCCCGTCGGGGAGTCCGCACCGACGGTCGTGGCGACGGCGATGGCGATGCCCCGCGACGGCAGATGCGACTGCTGCGCCGCGAAGCCGTTGAACAAGGGATTCTGCACGACCCAGGAGTTCAGGATCACGTTGCCCAGCCCGTAGTGCCGTTCCTCCGTCTGCGCCCGGCAGACGGTCTCCGGGCAGCGGTCGGTCGGCCCGCCGAGGCCCACGGCGCCGGGGTCGAGCATCGTCCGGTACGAGGCCGGTGACAGGCCCGTCATCGAGTGCCCCAGGGCCGCGGTCACGACCTCCTCGCCGCGGATGGCGACGCAGAACAGCGCGGAGTTGAGGTCGAGCTCCCGCTTGACCTCCCTGGCGAGGCCCACCAGCCATTCGCCACGGCCGTCCCGGTCGGTGGCGGCGCAGCCGGTGTGGGCGGAGGCGGGAGAGGGAGCGAACGGGGAGGCGGGGGTGACGCCCGCCAACAGCAGTGCCGCCACGACCACGGACGGGGAGAGTCTGCGCATGAGGGGACCATCGCCCCGCCGTCAGCCGCGTCGGCGGGGCCGCCGGTCGTGTCGCCGCTCCGTCACCCGATGTGGCCCGGACCGCTAGCCGGTATGGCGGCACACGGGCCGAAACGGGCGCGGCGGCCCATGGGGGCGCGGGAAACCGCGCGACCGGCCGCGACGAACCCGCGGGCACGCGACCGGCCCCGGCGCCGCCCCCGGGGCGCTCGGCCACACGTATGCGAGGCTCCCGCCGAAACCCCGCCCGCGCGGAGCGCCGGCGCAACGGGAATGTGATGGAGCCCCACATCTCCCCGAGGTGAGGAAAGGAGCCGCTAGCGGGGGGCCATGGTGTGGGCGATACCCGTGAGCACCGCGTCGAGACCCGTCTCGAAGCCCCTGTCGTGGGCTCGGAAGAGCTCCTCCCCTGCTGCCGCGGCGAGCGGATGGTCCGCCAGGCGTTCCGCCCGGGCCGCAAGGTCGGGCCCCTCCCCCGCGGCCTGTTCCTCGATCACGTGACCGATCGTGTAGCTGTACGCGGTGAGCCAGGCGCGGGCCGCCCCCGCCGGGGTGAAGCCCGCGTCTGCCAGAACGCGGAGATGGGCCTCCATCGGCGGCGCGTAGCTCAGGTCCGTGAAGTGGGTGCCGCTGTAGACCTTCGCGCCGTCCCGGTAGCGCAGCAGATGGGCGCGGAGCAGCCGCATCGCCCGCGCCAGGTGTTCTGGCCAGTCCGCCGCCGCGGGGCCGACGGCCGCCTCGGCCGTCATACGGCGCAGCATCTCCGTGGCCATTTCGTCGAGGAGCGCCTGCTTGTCCTTGAAGTGCCAGTACAGCGCGGGGGCCTTGACGTCGAGTTCCTTGGCGATGGCGCGCAGGGTCAGCCCGTCGAGGCCGACGTCGTTGAGCAGGCGGAGCGCGGTGTCGGCGACCCTGGCGCGGTCGAGGCGTTCGGTTCGTTGTCTGGGCACCTTGACAATTTAACAGCGTTAAGCACACCCTCGGGAACATGGAACTTAACAACGTTAAGGAAGCGGGTGTGCTCATCGTCGGCGCCGGGCCCACCGGGCTCGCCCTCGCCTGCGACCTTGCGCGCCGCGGTGTGCCCACGACGGTCGTCGAGCAGGCGGACGGGCTCTTCCCCGGCTCCCGGGGCAAGGGCGTCCAGCCGCGGACGATGGAGGTCTTCGACGACCTCGGGATCATCGACGCCGTACGGGAGCACGGCGGCCCCGCCCCCACCGGCATGGTCTGGCGGGACGGGCGGCCGCACCACGAGCACGCCATCTTCGACGCGTCCGCGCCGCCCTCGGAGGCGGAGCCCTACGCCGGACCGTGGCTGCTGCCGCAGTGGCGCACCCAGGAGATACTCCACGCCCGGCTGGAACAGCTCGGCGGCCGCGTCGTCTTCGGCGCCGCGCTGACCGGCCTCGCCCAGGACGCGGACGGGATACGGGCCGAGCTGTCCGACGGACGCACGGCGACGGCGCGGTACGCGGTCGCCGCGGACGGCGGACGCTCGACCGTCCGCGGGCTGCTCGGCGTCGGGATGACCGGCGAGAGCGTCGCCCCCGAGCCGATGCTCGTCGCGGACGTCCGCATCCCCTCGCTGGGACGCGACCACTGGCATCTGTTCCCGTCGCTCGCGCTGTGCCCGCTGCCCGGCACGGACGAGTTCCAGCTCGTCGCCCGGTACGACACCGCACAGGACGCCCCGGACACCTCGCCGAACGGGGTGCGCGCCGTGCTCGCGGCCCGCACGCACCTCTCGCCGAACCAACTCGCCGAGGTGCGCTGGGCCTCGGACTTCC
The DNA here is from genome assembly GCF_029846775.1 of Streptomyces chengmaiensis. Taxonomy (NCBI): domain Bacteria; kingdom Bacillati; phylum Actinomycetota; class Actinomycetes; order Kitasatosporales; family Streptomycetaceae; genus Streptomyces; species Streptomyces chengmaiensis. The sequence goes on along the minus strand of NZ_JARWBG010000032.1, from coordinate 58,600 downwards.
GGCCGCGCGCGGCACTGGCGGACCGGTTCCGCGACGGCCGGGTCTTCCTCGCGGGGGACGCCGCGCACATCCACTCCCCGGCGGGCGGGCAGGGCCTCAACACCAGCGTCCAGGACGCGTACAACCTGGGCTGGAAGCTGGGCCAGGTACTGCGGCACGGCGCACCAAAAGCCCTGCTGGACACCTATGAACAGGAACGGCGGCCCGTCGCCGCGCAGATGCTGGACCTGTCCACACGCGTCCACCGCGGGGAGCAGCGCCGCGGCCGGGCCACCCGGCAGCTCGGCCTCGGCTACCGCGGCGGTCCGCTGGCCTCGGGCGCGGCGGGCGCGCTGCGGGCGGGCGATCGCGCCCCGGACGGCCGCGCGCCCGGCGGCCGCCGCCTCTTCGACCTCTTCCGCGGCCCGCACTTCACCCTGCTGGCGGCAGGCAGGGCCATCCCGCCCGGGCCGGACCTGCCGGGGAGCGTCCACGCCCACCGGGTGCCGGAGTCGCAGGCGTACGGAGAAGGCCTCTTCCTCGTCCGCCCGGACGGCTACATCGGCTGGGCGGGCGACGACCCCGCAGGGCTGGACGCCTTTCTGACCCGTGTCATGCGGATCTGAAGGCGGCCGGGCGACCGTTAGAACACCTCGCTCGGCTCATACGCGCCCCACACCTCCCGCAGCGCGCCGCACACCTCCCCCACCGTGGCGCGCGCGGCCAGGGCCTGCTTCATCGGGTAGAGGACGTTGGCGTCGCCGCGGGCCGCCGTGCGCAGGGCCGCGAGGGCCGCGTCGACGGCCTCCTGGTCGCGGGCGGCGCGGAGGCGCGCAAGGCGGGCGGACTGCTGGGCCTCGATCTCGGGGTCCACACGCAGGGGTTCGTACGGCTCCTCCTCGGCGAGGGCGAAGCGGTTGACGCCCACGACGACGCGCCGGCCGCCGTCCGTCTCCTGGGCGATGCGGTAGGCGTTCCGCTCGATCTCGCCCTTCTGGAAGCCGTGCTCGATCGCGGCTACCGCGCCGCCCAGCTCCTCGACCTTCTCCATCAGCTCCAGCGCCGCCCGCTCCAGGTCGTCCGTCAGGCTCTCGACCGCGTACGAACCGGCGAAGGGGTCCACGGTCGCGGTCACATCCGTCTCGTGCGCCAGGACCTGCTGGGTGCGCAGGGCGAGACGGGCGGACTTGTCCGTCGGCAGGGCGATGGCCTCGTCGAAGGAGTTGGTGTGCAGGGACTGGGTGCCGCCGAGCACCGCGGCGAGGGCCTGGACCGCCACCCGGACCAGGTTCACCTCGGGCTGCTGTGCGGTCAGCTGCACCCCGGCGGTCTGGGTGTGGAAGCGCAGCATCAGCGACTTGGGGTCGCGCGCCCCGAACTCCTGGCGCATCAGCCGGGCCCAGATGCGCCGTGCCGCGCGGAACTTGGCGACCTCTTCCAGCAGCGTGGTGCGCGCCACGAAGAAGAAGGAGAGCCGGGGCGCGAAGTCGTCGACGTCCATGCACGCGGCGAGGGCGGTGCGGACGTACTCGACGCCGTCCGCGAGCGTGAACGCGATCTCCTGCGCGGGCGACGCCCCGGCCTCGGCCATGTGGTAGCCGGAGATCGAGATGGTGTTCCAGCGGGGGAGCTCGGCCCGGCAGTAGCGGAAGGTGTCGGCGACCAGCCGCAGGGACGGCTTGGGCGGGAAGATGTAGGTGCCGCGGGCGATGTACTCCTTGAGCACGTCGTTCTGGACGGTGCCCGTCAGCCTGCCCGCCGGCACGCCCTGTTCCTCCGCCACCAGCTGGTACAGCAGGAGCAGCACCGCGGCCGGGGCGTTGATGGTCATCGAGGTGGAGACCCGGTCCAGCGGGATGCCGTCGAAGAGCACCCGCATGTCCTCGACCGAGTCGACGGCCACGCCGACCTTGCCCACCTCGCCGTGCGCGATCGGCGCATCCGAGTCATGGCCCATCTGGGTGGGCAGGTCGAAGGCGACGGACAGTCCCGCGGTGCCGTGGGCGATCAGATCCCGGTAGCGGGCGTTGGACTCGGCGGCGGTGCCGAAGCCCGCGTACTGGCGCATGGTCCACGGCCGCCCGGTGTACATGGTCGGATAGACGCCACGGGTGAAGGGGTACGCGCCGGGCTCGCCCAACTGCCGCGCCGGGTCCCAGTCCCGCAGCGCCCCGGGGCCGTACACCGGTTCGATGGGCAGTCCCGATTCGGACTCGATGGCCATGTTCACGCCTCCCGCTCGCGGTCCGACGTCCGAGTGCGCCTTGTCTTCATCATGCGCGGGATTGCGCAACCGGGCAGACCGGGAAACGGTCTCTTGAAGCACAGGAGACTCTGGGGGGAAGCCATGCTTCGTTCATCATCCGCCATATGCACAAGATCCATTCGGGGAGCGGCCGCCGCTGCCGTCGCGCTCGCGGTGACCGCGGGCTGTACGGCTCAGGCGGTGGACCGGGGGGCGGGGGCCGGGAAGCCGGGGGACGTCTCACCCGGCGGGTTGTCCACGGGCCCCGTCGCCGCAGAGCCGGAGACGACCCCGTCCTCGCCCTCCGCCTCCGCGACTCGATCGCCCTCGGCTTCGCCTTCGCCTTCGGGGGAGCCCGGCAAGAGCCCGTCCACGAGCCCGTCCGAGAGCCCCGTCCCGGAGAAGTCGAGCGCCTCGCCCGCGCCGGAGATCCTGATGCGGCAGGGCGCCAAAGGGGACCGGGTGCGGGAGCTCCAGGCGCGGCTGGCGCAGATCGGCTGGTTCGACGACGCGCCGACGGGCTTCTACGGACCGGTGACGGCCACGGCCGTCAAGGGCTTCCAGACCAAGCGCGGCCTTCCGGCCACCGGCGCGACCGACGCCGTGACCTGGCAGCGGCTGCTGGGGATGACGACGAAGCCCACGCGGGACGAACTGCTCGGCAAGGCGGTGCGCAAGCCGGCCGGGAAGCCGGACCCGCGCTGTATGAAGGGGCGGGTGCTGTGCATCAGCAAGACCACCCGCACGCTCTCCTGGATGAACGACGGCAGGGTGCTGTCGACGATGGACGTCCGCTTCGGCTCCCAGTACACCCCGACCCGAGAGGGCGTGTTCGATGTGTACTGGAAGTCCCGCGACCATGTGTCGACGCTCTACGACACCCCCATGCCGTACGCGATGTTCTTCAGCGGCGGCCAGGCCGTGCACTACTCGGCGGACTTCGCTGCCCGCGGCTACAACGGCGCGTCCCACGGCTGTGTCAACGTCCGGGACAAGGGGAAGATCGCCGCGCTCTTCGACCAGGTGCGCAACGGCGACAAGGTCGTCATCTACTGGTGATGGTGAGCGGCCGAGCGCGGCGACAGCTGCGACGGCTGGGAAAGGGGCGCGGGCGGGACCGGGGGAACGTGTCCCGCCCGCGCCAGTGCGCTGAGCCGTAGGTACGGGGGGAACCCCGGCTCATGCGCCGCCGATGACCAGTCGGCTCACTCTTAACTGCGCCAGGGGGCCAAAAAACGTCACACCATCAGCGGACTTTTTTGAAAGTGCAGGTCAGAGGGGGTTCGCAGTGGTCTGCAGTTCGGCTGCCCGCTGGATGCGCGAGGTGTCCCCGTCCGCCGGGGCCACACCCCACGTGGTGAACGAGGCGCCGCTCGCATCGCCCTTCCCGTCCTGCCGTCCGCCGTCGCTCTGACGGCCGTTGCCGTCGCCGTCCCGGTCGCTGTCGGCGTCGCCGTTGCCGTTGCCGTCGGCGTCGGCGTCGGCGTTGCTTTCGCCTCCGCCGTCGCCGTTCAGCAGCCGGTCGCAGAACCGCTTCACCCGCTCCGGCCCCCTGGCATCGGCCTCCAGCCGCCGCCGGGCCTCGGGGGCGAGTGTGCCCTGGCGGAAGTCCTTGCAGGCCGCGAGGGACTTCCGACGCCACTCGCTCATGCCTTCGCCGTCCTTCCGCTGCTCCGGCGAGCCGGGAGCGGCGGTCCCTCCGGGCTCCGGCTCGCCGCCCCCGTCCGTGCCCCCGTCCGTGCCGCCGTCCTCTGCGTCCGGGCTGCGGCCCGTGCCCGAGGTCGCGGCCGGCAGCCCCGGCGGAGCGGTGGGCAGCAGGGGGTTCGGGGTCGGTCCGTCCGTGCCGCCGGGCGACGACGGCGGCTGGGTGCCCAGCGGCTGCGGTCCGGAGGTCGGCGAGGAAACGGCCGGGGGCATGGGGTCGCCGCTGCGGAAGGGGGTGGGCAGCACGCCGGCGCCGGCCGCCACGGCCACCCCGCCCAGCGCACAGCCGGCGACGGCCGCGGCCACGGCAAGGCGCACCGGGCGCCGGAAGACGGAACCGTGCCGGGGCCGGTCCGCCCCGGAGGACGGCGTCCTGGACGACCGGGCCCCCCGCGCACCGCGCCCCATCCGTACGGCATCGAGGCTGCCCCGGCCGAAGCGGCCCGGGACACCGGAGGCGTCCGACGCGGGCGAGGCGGGCGAGAGTTGCGCGGAGGGGTCCGCGGCCTCGGCCCGCGCCTTGCGGAAAGCCGCCAGCGCGGCCGCCTCACCCGGCAGTTCGTCATCGTCTTCATGCAGGTCGCAGCGGGCGATGCCGTGCAGCAACGTTGTCAGACGGGCAGCCTGGTCACGGGCGTGTTCATCGGGGGCCTCGACCGGTTCGCCGCGCAGCAGGCGCTCCGCCGCGCTCTTGTCAAGCCACTCGTACCGCTCGTCGGCCATCACATGTCCCTCTGCGTCCGCAGGCGTGATTGCGTCACACCGGCGGGTGCCGCCGCGCCCGGTCGGGGCACGCGCTGCGGCGGTACGGCGTCGAGATCCGCGCCGTGGTGGTGGGCGGAGCCCGCGCCCGTGCTTACCTGGTCGGCGCCGATCAGTTCGGCGAGCCGTTTGAGGCCGCGGTGCGCCGCGGTGCGCACGGCCCCGGGCCGCTTGCCCAGCGTCTGGGCGGCGCTCTTCGCATCGAGGCCGACCACGACACGGAGGACGACGGCCTCCGCCTGGTCCTGCGGCAGCTGGGCGATCAGTGCCAGGGTGCTGCCGGTGGCGAGCGCCTCCATGGCCTCGTCCGCGGTGTCCGACTCGGCGGGCTTGCCGGTCAGCTCGGCCTCGTCACCGCCGACCGCGGGCCGCCGTCCGCGCATCCGGATGTGGTCGAGGGCGCGGTTGCGGGCGATGCGGGCCGCCCAGCCGCGGAAGCGGTCGGCGTCACCGCTGAAGCGGTCGAGGTCACGGGCGATCTGCAGCCACGCCTCGGACGCCACGTCCTCCGCGTCGGCCTCGCCGACCAGTGTGCGGACGTACCCCAGCAGCCGCGGATGCACGGCCCGGTACACCGTACGGAAGGCAGTCTCGTCGCCGTCCTGTGCGGCGAGCACAGCGGCGGTCAGCTCCGCGTCGTCCCCCAGCACTACCTCTACCTGTCCTGAAACCTACAGCTGGTCACCACTGCCGCGCTGCTGCGCCGTCTGCGCGGTTCAGCACGCTACGTCCTGTCTGGCGGTCACGTCCATGCCTTGTACAAATCGCAACAACCGGCTGACCTGAGCCCGGGTGTGACACAAAACGCACTCCCGGCGCTGAGAGAGATGCGGGGCGGCACTGCGGCCCCGCCGAAAGACGGCCGGGGCCTCTCCTGTGGGGGGTGGCGGCCCCGGTCGTCCTTCGCCTCCCTCTCGGGCGTCGGCAGGATACGCGCCGGCGCTTCGGACGCCCACGCCGGGCGGCGGCGTCAGACACCCTTGCAGGCGGGATGGAGTCGGCCGTGCCGGGCACGGCCGCAGACTCGCGTGCCGGGCACGGCCGCGGACTCGACCGTGTTGAAGCGGAACGCACAGGTGTGGTGCACCGACCCACGGGGGGCGCCTCAGTCCCGGACGCGGGCCCTGCGGGACGCCGCGGCGGTGAGGACGCGGCGTCCTTCGGCGGACAGGTCCAGGACCCGGCGCAGGGCGCCTGTGCCCGGGGTGCGCTCCAGAGTCTCCAGAATCTGCTGCTGTCGGCGGAGTTCGCCCAGAACGAGCGGGCCGAGACCGTCCGCCCCGGCTCCCTCCGCCGAGGTGCGGCAGCCGGCGAGCCAGTCGGCGTCCGCGGCCGGGTCGACGCCGTCGAGTCCGCGGTGGATCCGGAGCGCGTCGGCCGAACAGCCGTCGGCCCACTCCCGCAGCGGCTCGGCCGCCCAGGCGGCGGGCGCGGCGCCCAGCATCCGCCGTACGCTCACCGCCTCGTCGTCCCGAGCGTCGACGCCGTCAAGCGCCGCACGGACCTCGGCGAGGCGTGCGTCCCACGTCTCCTCGCCTTCCGCGACACCCGCCCACAGCGGACGCAGCGGCTCACCGCCCTCGTCGTCGAGCGCGAGCAGCGGCAGACAGCGGTCGAGGCAGGCGAGCCCGCTTGCCGCCAACCCTCGCTCATCCGCCTGTGCGATCAGTTCCGTCAGGCTCTTCGAGGCCATGGGGACGCCTTCCATCGCGGACGCGGTTGTTCCTCTTCCTGGGCCTTACTGCGCCAAGTGGCTTGATTACGTCACACGCACATACTTTCGCCACACTTCTGTTACATGCTGCTCGCGCGAACTCGGTCCGCTCAGCGCCCGGTTGAGGCGCACGGCAGCAGAGCCGGGGTGAGCCCACACTCCCCCGGCGGGCTCACACCATGGCCGGATCATTCGCCGAGCGGGGGCCGCGGAGCGCCTTGGCGTGCTGCATGGCGGTGAGCCTGCGGACGAAGAGGACGGCGAGCACGGCGGCGACGATGTCGAGCAGACAGCTCACCGCGGCCAGCCCCGCCGCGTGCCGGATCTCCTCCGCGGTCTCGGCCCGGTCGTAGATGCGGCTTGCGTACCGCCCGAAGACAAGCGTGACGACCCACGCCGTCCACCAGAGGTTCAGCGACGTGTGCGGCTGAGAGTGATCGGGGGCATGGGCGTCGGGCCGGCTCGCCCTCCAAGTCTCGACGGCGATTCCGCGTGGCAGCCAGAGATTGGCGATGGGGATGAACCACGCGCCGATCGCCCAGCCCGGGCCCCGGGTCATCAGGCCGGGCGCGAAGACGCCCGCGTTCTTGCGCACGCGGAAGAACCAGATGATGAACAGCACCGTGGCCGCCAGGGTGGCCAGCACCTGGAAGAGGGAAGTGCCCACCATCATCAGATCCGCCAGCTCGGCTTCCTGTTCACTGATGGCGGAGGCTTCTCCGTCCGTCATGGCGACGGCCAGCCGCCGCAGATTGACGGAGGCCAGCAGCGCGCAGACGTCCGCGGCGATGACGGCCCACAGCAGCGCTGCCGCCGCACGCGACAGCCCGATCGGCGAGCGCAGCCCCGCCCACGTCGGCGCGGGCGGCTGCGGCGGCGATACGGGAGCGGCGGGCGCGCATGCGGCGCAGCGTCCGCCCTCCTTCGTCGCCGCATCAGTCGCACTGGCGGCACTGGCTGTATTCGACTGGCATTCGGGGCAGGGCATGCCGGACAGACCCCCAGGTGGAGATTTGGTGAAGACCCGCGGACTCTACGTGGACACGACAGTGATCGTCCATCCAGTTCTGATAACGAATCCGCAGCTCAGCCGCTACCCCGCCAGCTTCTGCGCGAGTGCGCGGAATTCGTTCCAGTCCCGCTCCGGGGTGCGGGGATCCCAGACCTTCTGGGCCGTGGCCGCCAGGGGCAGCCCGATGGCGCGGGCGATCTGGTCCTGGGTCTGGGAGTTCGACAGATCGCACCAGATCGCGAACCGGCCGCCCAGTATCTGGTCCGAGTACTCCTTCGGCACCGCCTCCGAGCCGCGCAGGACCAGCGGGTTCCACTCCTCGTAGATCCGCTTGCCGGTCGGATAGGTGAAGTCGTTGGGCTCGCCCAGCACGTAGTAGAGGTACTCGTCGTTGACGTTGACCACCTTGCGGCCCTCGCGGAGGTACTCCACCGGCTGGCGCGCGCCGTACTCCTTGCCCGTCCAGTACTCGACCTCGACGCCCTTGTCGCCGGTGACCGCGCCATTGCGGAAGAAGCCGTCGTTCCACGCCTTGGGCTGCTTGCCGGCCTCGCGGACGACGGCGGCGCGGTCGTTCAGCCAGCCGGTCGCCAGGTCCTTCACCTTCGCGCCGGAGCCGTACCGCTGCTGGGCGGCCTGAGCGAGCTGCGGGTAGGACGCCTGGGGGTTGCCGACCGTCAGCGCCTGGTACTCGTCCGCGCCGATGTGGAAGTACCTGCCCGGGAACAACTCCGCGTACTCGCGCAGCAGGTCGTCCACGATCCGCGCCGACTCCGGCTTCGAGATGTCGATCGCCCCCTGCCGCGGCGTGCCGGCCGCGCTGCGCAGTTGGAGCGAGGGATGCGCCCTGAGTACGGCGCCCAGGTGGCCGGGGGAGTCGATCTCCGGGATGACGGTTATGTGCAGGGATTCGGCCAGCGCCAGGATGCGGCGGACCTCGTCCTTGGTCAGATGCTGTGCGGAGACGACCTCCGGGTGGGAGTCGGAGGCGATGCGGAAGCCCTGGTCGTCGGAGAAGTGCAGTCCGAGCTGGTTGAGCTTGAGATCGGCCATCTCGCGCAGCCGGTCCTCGATCCAGCCTGCGGTGAAGTGCTTGCGGGCGATGTCGACCATCAGTCCGCGCTGCGGCCGGTCGGGCCGGTCCCGCACGGTGCCCTCCGGCATGACGCCGCCGCTGCGCACGGCCTGCTTCAGCGTGCGGGTGCCGTAGAAGACGCCGGCCTCGTCCTGGCCGGTGACGGTGACCTTCCCGTCGCGGCTCACCAGGGTGTACGACTCCGGGCCCGCTCCCTTGTCCGCGCCGGAGGCGAGCGCCAGCTGCACATCGCCGGGCCCGGCGGCCGCGGCGCCCCGGTAAGCGATCTTGAGTTCGCCGGCTATCAGCCGTGCCTCGTCGCCGAGCGCCGCCTCACTGCCCGGGGCGACGACGACGGCGCTGTCCGCGGTCCGGCTCCAGCCGGGGCCGCGGGCGGGCTCGTGCTCGCGCACCGCGGGTATGACGTCGGGGGCGGAGGACAGGGGGTACGAGGACGAGTCGGCGGCAGGGGACGGAGAGGCTGCGGGGCTGTCCGGCGCCGCGGGGAGGGCCTTGCCGTCGTCGTCGGCCCGGCCGGCGGCTCCGACCGCCGCGCCGTCGCCGTCCGCGCCCTGTCCGGAACAGCCGGTCAGCACCAGCGCGCCGGCGGTGACCGCCGCGGCGGCCGCACCCGCCGCACGGGCCCCGCGCCGCGCGTGCCGCGCCGTCCGCGGAGCGGGCAGAGCCCGGGAGCCCTCGGCGTCCCGTGTGCCCGAGGAGCCGGGGGACCGCTCAACCTGCGAACGGCCCGCATCCCGCGCGCCCAGCGCGTCCCGCGACCGCCACGAGTGCCATATCACTCGACGTACCTCCACAACCTGCCCAAATCCGCCAAACCGATGAAGCCCCCCTCCATCGTCCACGACACAACACGAAACTCTCCCATCCGGGTGAAAATCGTGCATCCGTCGGACAGCTCGCGTTACGCCTGGATAACGTTGCGAACCGCTCCCCCGCCGCCTCCCTCTTCTCTGTCGACCCGCCGCCCCTCCCTTTCTTCGAGGAGCCCCCGCTGTACAGCGAAGCCCACGAAGGCCCCCCGAAGCGACCGCCGACCATACCGGGCCGGCGCTGCGCAGAGGCCGGCCTGCGGCTTTTCAACGCCGCCGCCGAGGAGACCGAGGAGTTGCTCCTCTACTGCTGCGGAAGTCTGCGCTGGGCGCGGCGCGTGGCGGCGCACCGGCCCTACCCCGATCTGGACGCCCTGCTCGCCGCCGCCGACGAGGCGAGCTATGACCTGTCACCCGCCGACGTGGCCGATGCCCTGGCCTGCGAGTCCTCCGCCGGGCTGCACCCGGGCGCGCCGCCCGCCGCCCACACCGCGCTGGCCGCCGCCCACGCCGCGTACGAGAGCAGATTTGGCCACGCCTTCGTGATCTGCCTGGACGGGCATGCCCCCGACGAGCATCTGAACCTGCTGCTCACAGGCATCCGCCGGCGGCTGGCCAACGACCCGGACACGGAGCGCGCCGAGGCCGCCGAGGAGCTGCGCGGGCTCGCCCGCTGCCGGCTGGCGTACGAGCTGACCCACCCCGAGCCGACCGCGCCCGCCGATAGCCCGTCCGTGGCAGTTTGATTGCCTGTTTGATCACACCTACGGACCCCGAGCGAGCGAACCGACAAGTCGTCGCTACGATGGCCAGGGCCGGTGGACCGTACCCGGCCGGGCCCGACCGACATCCGAAGCCGGCAGGCCCCAATCCCGCTCCCGGAGGGTTCATCCGTGCCGGCTGGAACGCTGTACCGCGGCCGGGAAGGAATGTGGTCCTGGGTGGCTCACCGAGTCACCGGCGTCCTCATTTTCTTCTTCCTGTTCGTCCATGTGCTCGACACCGCTCTCGTCCGCGTCTCCCCCGAGGCCTACGACCGGGTCGTCGCCACGTACAAGACGCCGATCGTCGCACTGCTCGAATACGGCCTGGTGGCCGCGATTCTCTTCCACGCGCTGAACGGCCTGCGAGTCATCGCCGTGGACTTCTGGTCCAAGGGCCCGCGCTACCAGAAGCAGATGCTGTGGACCGTGATGGGCATCTGGCTCGTCCTGATGGCGGGCGCCCTGTACCCCGTCCTCGGCCACGCCGCACGTGAAGTATTCGGGAGCTGAGGCCGCACATGTCTGCTGACACCCCTGAAGTGACCCTGTACGACGTGGGCAACCCCGCGCCCGTCATCGAGGCGCCGCGCAAGCGCACCGCCAAGACGCCGCGCTCCGCGCGCGGCAACTTCGAGATGGCCGCCTGGCTGTTCATGCGGCTGTCCGGCATCGTGCTGGTGGTCCTCGTCATCGGCCACCTGGTGATCCAGCTGGTGCTGGACGGCGGCGTGAGCAAGATCGGCTTCGCCTTTGTGGCCGGCCGCTGGGCGTCCCCGTTCTGGCAGGTCTGGGACCTGCTGATGCTGTGGCTGGCGATGCTGCACGGCGCGAACGGCCTCCGCACGGTCATCAACGACTACGCGGAGCGGCCGAACACCCGCCTGTGGCTCAAGGGCCTGCTGTACACCGCCACGGTGTTCACCATCCTTCTGGGCACGCTGGTGATCTTCACCTTCGACCCGAACATCCGCTAGGCACGGGGCTGAGGTATCCACGTCATGAAGATCCACAAGTACGACACCGTCATCGTCGGCGCGGGCGGCGCCGGGATGCGCGCCGCGATCGAGTCGACGAAGCGCAGCCGCACCGCCGTGCTGACCAAGCTCTACCCCACCCGCTCCCACACGGGCGCCGCGCAGGGCGGCATGGCCGCCGCGCTGGCCAATGTGGAGGAGGACAACTGGGAGTGGCACACCTTCGACACGGTCAAGGGCGGTGACTACCTGGTCGACCAGGACGCCGCCGAGATCCTGGCGAAGGAGGCCATCGACGCCGTCCTCGACCTGGAGAAGATGGGCCTGCCGTTCAACCGGACCCCGAACGGCACCATCGACCAGCGCCGCTTCGGCGGCCACAGCCGCAACCACGGCGAGGCCCCGGTGCGCCGGTCCTGCTACGCCGCGGACCGCACCGGCCATATGATCCTCCAGACGCTGTACCAGAACTGCGTCAAGGAGGGCGTGGAGTTCTTCAACGAGTTCTACGTCCTGGACCAGCTGATCACCGAGGTCGACGGCGTCAGGAAGTCGGCCGGCGTCGTGGCGTACGAGCTGGCCACCGGCGAGCTCCATATCTTCCAGGCCAAGGCGGTCGTCTACGCCTCCGGCGGCACCGGCAAGTTCTTCAAGGTGACGTCCAACGCCCACACCCTGACCGGTGACGGCCAGGCCGCCTGCTACCGGCGCGGCCTGCCGCTGGAGGACATGGAGTTCTTCCAGTTCCACCCGACGGGCATCTGGCGCATGGGCATCCTGCTCACCGAGGGCGCCCGCGGCGAAGGCGGCATCCTGCGCAACAAGGACGGCGAGCGCTTCATGGAGAAGTACGCGCCCGTCATGAAGGACCTCGCCTCGCGCGACGTCGTCTCCCGCTCCATCTACACGGAGATCCGCGAGGGCCGCGGCTGCGGCCCCGAGGGCGACCACGTCTTCCTGGACCTCACCCATCTGCCGCCGGAGCAGCTGGACGCCAAGCTCCCGGACATCACGGAGTTCGCGCGCACCTACCTGGGCATCGAGCCGTACACGGACCCGATCCCGATCCAGCCGACCGCGCACTACGCGATGGGCGGCATCCCGACCAACGTCGAGGGCGAGGTGCTGGCCGACAACACCACCGTCGTGCCGGGCCTGTACGCCGCCGGCGAGGTCGCCTGTGTGTCGGTGCACGGCGCCAACCGCCTGGGCACCAACTCGCTGCTCGACATCAACGTCTTCGGCCGCCGGGCGGGCATCGCCGCCGCCGAGTACGCGGCGAAGAGCGACTTCGTCGAGCTGCCGGAGGACCCGGAGGCGCTCGTCGCCGAGCAGGTCGAGCGGCTGCGCACCTCCACCGGCAACGAGCGGGTCGCGGACATCCGCCGCGAGCTGCAGGAGACCATGGACGCGAACGTCATGGTGTTCCGCACCGAGCAGACGATCAAGACCGCGGTCGAGAAGATCGGCGAGCTGCGCGAGCGCTACAAGAACGTCGGCATCCAGGACAAGGGCAAGCGGTTCAACACGGACCTGCTGGAGGCCGTCGAGCTGGGCAACCTGCTCGACCTGGCCGAGGTGATGGCCGTCTCCGCTCTGGCCCGCAAGGAGTCGCGCGGCGGCCACTACCGCGAGGACTACCCGAACCGCGACGACGTCAACTTCATGCGCCACACCATGGCGTACCGCGAGGTCGGCGACGACGGCGCCGAGACCGTCCGTCTCGACTACAAGCCGGTCGTCCAGACCCGCTACCAGCCGATGGAGCGTAAGTACTGATGGCTACCCCGACTCTGGAGAAGGCGGAGGCGACCAGCACCGCCTCCCCGTACATCACGGCCACCTTCCGGATCCGCCGCTTCAACCCCGAAGTGGGCGAGCACGCGGTCTGGGAGGACTTCAAGGTCGAGATCGACCCGAAGGAGCGGGTGCTCGACGCGCTCCACAAGATCAAGTGGGACCAGGACGGCTCACTGACCTTCCGGCGCTCCTGCGCGCACGGCATCTGCGGCTCCGACGCGATGCGGATCAACGGCAAGAACAGGCTCGCCTGCAAGACGCTGATCAAGGACATCAACCCGGAGAAGCCCATCACGGTCGAGCCCATAAAGGGGCTGACGGTCCTCAAGGACCTGGTCGTGGACATGGAGCCGTTCTTCCAGGCGTACCGCGACGTGATGCCGTTCCTGGTGACGTCCGGCAACGAGCCGACGCGCGAGCGGCTGCAGTCCGCCGAGGACCGCGAGCGCTTCGACGACACCACCAAGTGCATCCTGTGCGCCGCGTGCACCTCCTCGTGCCCGGTGTTCTGGAACGACGGCCAGTACTTTGGCCCGGCGGCGATCGTCAACGCGCACCGCTTCATCTTCGACTCGCGTGACGAGGCCGGGGAGCAGCGGCTGGAGATCCTCAACGACAAGGACGGCGTGTGGCGTTGCCGCACGACCTTCAACTGCACGGACGCCTGCCCGCGCGGCATCGAGGTCACCAAGGCGATCCAGGAGGTCAAGCGCGCGCTGATCACCCGCCGCTACTGACCTTCCGTCGGCCGTGGCTTTCGACGGTCGCACCGGGGCCCGCTTCTGTACGCTCAGCCGTACGGAAGCGGGCCTTTGGCCATGGTGAGAAGGACGGGGAAGCATGAGTGAGCCGAATCCGTACGCGGGCGGCGGCCAGGGCGACTACCAGTGGGGGCCGGCCGAGCCGCCCGGCGCCACGCCCTACGGCTACGGCTATCCGGCCGACGCCACGCCCGGCTACGGCTATCCCCCGCAGGCGGGCGGCTATCCCGCCCCCGTCGGCGGCCCGGGCGCGCCGCTCCTCGCGCTCGGGGACATCACGGTGGTGGGCGACTCGATCGTCACCCCCGCGGGGACGCTGCCCCTCAAGGGCGCGGTGTGGAACGCCACGGACATGTCCCGCACGGAGGAGAAGATCCCGACGCATGCGATCGTGCTGGCCGTCGTCTTCTTCGTCTTCTGCTTCCTGGGGCTGCTGTTCCTGCTGATGAAGGAGAAGCAGACCATCGGCTTCATCCAGGTCACGGTCACCAGCGGCGGCAGGCACCATTCGACGGTGATCCCGGCCCAGGGCCCGCAGACGTTCCCCTGGGTGATGGGCCAGCTCAACTACGCGCGCTCGCTCAGCGCCATGTGAGCCTCGACAGGCGGCGTCTCAAGCGTCACCCGGCGGCCTCGAGCCGCCGGGTGACGCTTTTTCATTTCCCGGCAACCCCGGCTTGAACATGTTCAAAAAGAGGTCTACAGTCCATGACAACAGCTTTTGAACACGTTCAAAGGAGTGTGGGGGAATGGACCTCACTGTTGTCGCATACGTCGTCTACCTGCTGATCAGCGTGGCACTCACCGTCTGGGTGGCCCGTACGCTCAGTGGGAACGGGAAGATATTCCTGTCGGATGTGCTGCACGGGAACGAGAAGCTCGCCGACGCCGTCAACCACCTTCTGGTGGTCGGCTTCTACCTGGTGAACCTGGGCTTCGTCGCCCTCTATCTGAAGTCCGCGGACGGCGTGGGCGATGCGCGGGGGCTGTTCGAGGCGCTGTCGGTGAAGATCGGCGTCGTCCTGCTCGTGCTCGGCGTGATGCACCTCGGCAATGTGTACGTGCTGAACAGGATCCGCCGCCGCGGGGTCATGGAGCGCGAGCAGACGCCGCCGGTGCCGCCGCAGGGCTGGACCCCGCCCGCCGTGAAGGCCTGAGCCGGATGACCCGCCAGGGCACGAACGCCGTGAGCACTACCGGTGTGGGCACAACCCCCGTGGGCACAACCGCCGTGGGCACAACCGCCGTCCGCCGGCTCACCGTGCTGTACGACGCGCAGTGCCCCCTCTGCGTCCATCTGCGGCACTGGCTGCTGCGCCAGCGGCAGCTCGTCCCCCTCGATCTGGTGCCCGCCGCGTCGCAGGAGGCCGTGCGGCGCTTCCCGCGGCTCGACCACCGCGCCACACTGGACGAGATCACCGTGGTCGGGAACGCCGGCCAGGTCTACCGGGGCGCCGCCGCCTGGGTCGTCTGCCTGTGGGCGCTGGCGGAACACCGCCCCCGGGCGCACTGGCTGGCCACCCCGGCCGGCGCGCCCTTCGCCCGGGCCGCCGTGCTCGCGGCCGCCAAGTACCGCGAGATCACGGCTCCGTCGTGTGAAGGGCGATGCGAGCCGGCCGCGCCGCCCGGTTAGGCTCGGTTGCCGTGACGCACGACAAGCCGCCCGCCAAGGCCCCCAAGAGCGAGCAGACCCGCACGCTCATCCTCGAAACCGCGCTCCGGCTCTTCCAGGAGCGCGGTTACGACAAGACGACGATGCGGGCCATCGCCCAGGAGGCGGGCGTCTCCGTCGGCAACGCGTACTACTACTTCTCGTCCAAGGAACACCTCGTCCAGGGGTTCTACGACCGCATCGCCCAGGAGCACCAGGCCGCCGTCGCCGGAATCCTCGACGGCCGCGAGAAGGACCTCACCGCCCGGATCCGCGGGGTCCTGCTCGCCTGGCTCGACATCGCCGAGCCCTACCACCAGTTCGCCGCCCAGTTCTTCAAGAACGCGGCCGATCCCGACAGTCCGCTGAGCCCCTTCTCCCCCGAGTCGGAAGGGCCTCGGCAGTCGGCGATCGACGTGCACCGCCGGGTACTGGCCGGTGCGGAAGTGAAGGTCGCCGCCGAACTGTCCGAGGCGCTGCCCCAGCTGCTGTGGCTCCAGCAGATGGGGCTGGTGCTGTTCTGGGTGTACGACCGCTCCGAGGGGTGCGCCAACAGCCGCCGGCTGGTCGAGCGGCTGGCCCCCGTCACCGCGCGTGCCATCTCCCTCTCCCGGTTCCGGGTGCTGCGCCCCCTGGTCAAGGAGACGCACGACCTGCTCCAGGACTTCATGCCGACGGCGGCCGGCATGGCCGCGTCGGGCAAACCCCGGCGGCCGTCGTCGACGCCGTCGTCCTCCTCCCCGAACGGGGCCTCCCGCGGGGCCTCCTAGGCGCCCCTCCCGGCACGTTTTGCCCTGCCGCTGCACTACAGCCGGGCCAGCGACCAGAGCCGCCATATGCCGGTGCCGTCCGACAGATGCTCCGCACCCGCGACGTCCCCGCTGCTGAGCACATGGTCCTCCGCCTGCCACAGGGGCAGCAGCGGCACATCCCCGGCGACCACGCGCTGCAACGCCTTGAAGTCCTCCACCGCGCGGCCGCGGTCGGCGTGCTGCCGGGTGGCGGCGAGCGCCTCCCGTACGGCGGCGCTCGCATAGCCGCTCCCGACCGCCGGGGCGGGGCCGACGAGCGGCCTGCTGAAGCCGTCCGGGTCCGGGAAACCGGGCAACCAGCCGACGGCATAGGCGTCATACCCGCCCTTGGCGTGCGACCGCCGGAACCGCTGCCGCTCCTCGTCCACCACCCGCACCCGGAACAGCTCGGTCGCCTCCAGCTGTCTGCGCAGCTCCGCAGCCTCCCGGGCCGGGCCGCCGCCTTCCGCGTGCACCAGCGTGAAGTCGACCGGCGTGGCCACTCCTGCGTCGTTGAGCAGCTGTTCGGCGCGGGTCGCGTCGGGTTCGGGGTAGCGGTCGAAGAAGGGCGTGCCATGCCCGAGAACGCCCTGCGGGATCAGCGAGTACAGCGGCCGCACGGCGAAGCCGGGTCCTGCGCCGGAGGCGGTGAGCCGGGCGCGGTCGACGACCGATGCGATGGCCTGCCGCACCGCTCGGTTCTCCAGCGGAGCGCCGGGCCGCACATTGAACACCAGGGTGCGGATCTCGGCGCCATGGCTCTCGTGCACCTGGGCCCCCGCGTGTACGGCGTCGGGGTCGGGGTCGAGGAGCAGTTCCGCGGGCAGCCGGCGGTGGGCGACGTCGACGCGGCCCGCCCGCCAGGCGTCCGCGAGCTCCTCCGGCGCACCGAACCAGCGGACCTCGACGGAGGTGCGCGAGGCCGTGGCGAACGCGCCCCGGTAGGACGGGTTCGGTTCCAGCACCGCGCGGACGCCGGGTTCGTACTCCGCGAGGACGTACGGCCCCGAGCCGTCGACGCGACCGCCCTCGCGCAGCTCGTCCTCCGGGTAGCGGTCCCGGTCGACGATGGCCCCGGCCCCGCAGGCCAGCTGCAGCGGGAAGGTCGCGTCCCGTGCGTTCAGCCGGAAGGTCACCGTCCGCCCCTGGGCGGCGACGGACTCCAGGGTGCCGAAGACGGAGCTCGGCGAACCGGGGTACGGCCCGGAGTGCGGCCCGGACTTCGCTGCGATGCGGAGCTGCCGCCGGAAGGAGTGGACGACGTCCTCGGCGGAGACCTTGCGTCCGCCCGCGAACGTGAGGTCGTCGCGCAGTTCGCAGACGTACGTCCGGAGGTTGAGCCCGTTGAACGCGCAGCTCTCGGCGGCGTCCGGAACCGGGGCGACGCCTCCGGGCGAAAGGGTGAGCAGCGACTGGTAGAGATTGCCGTGCAGGGCCCGGGAGCCGGCGTCGTGCCCGCCCGCCGGGTCGAGCGAGGAGACCGGATCGGCAGTGCCCACGGTGAGCGGCCGGCCCCCTGGGTCGGAGGTGGGAAGTAACTGCCACGCGGCGGCGGCCGCGGCCAGCAGTACGGCGCAGAGAACGAGGATGCGCTCACGCACCCTGTGCGACAAGGCCATGGCTCTCAGCGAAGCAGAGTCGGGTGACGTGTGGGGGACGGGTGGGGAAACCGGGGTGTGGGGGTGGTGCGTTGTGCTAGTGCCGCGGGGCGTTCCCCTCCCCGCTCCTCCCCGCCCCTTCCCGTAACCGGGCGCTTCTCCCCCCGCTTTCGGGGGCTTCGCCCCCGGGCGCCGCGCCTCAAACGCCGACGAGGCTGCAGTGTGGTCACGCCTGCCGTGCGGCGAGGCTGACGACGGTGATGTCGGAGGACGCCCCCACCCGCACCGGCGGACCCCACGCACCCGCGCCGCGGGTCACATACAACTGGGTGTCGCCGTAGCGTTCGAGCCCCGCGAGGGTGGGGTTGGCGAGCTCAGCGAGGTAGTTGCCCGGCCACAGCTGGCCGCCGTGGGTGTGGCCGGAGAGCTGGAGGTCCACTCCGTGCTCGACGGCGTCATGGATGACGACGGGCTGATGGGCGAGGAGCACGGAGGCGCGGGCGGGGTCGCGGTCGCCGAGCGCCTTGGCGAAGTCCGGGCCCTCGCCCTCGCTCTCCCCCGCGATGTCGTTGACGCCCGCGAGATCAAATCCGGCGATCTCGGCGCGCTCGTTCTGCAGCGGCCGAATGCCGAGTTCGCGCACATGGTCGACCCACTGGTCGGCGCCGGAGAAGTACTCGTGGTTGCCGGTGACGAAGAACGCTCCATGCCGCGACTCGAGCCGCGCCAGCGGCTCGGCCGCGGGGCCGAGGTCCGCTACGGATCCGTCGACGAGATCGCCGACGATCGCGATCAGATCGGGCGAGACCGCGTTGACGGCGTCGACGATGCGCTGGGTGTGGGCGCGGCCGAGGACGGGGCCCAGGTGGATGTCGCTGACGACGGCGATGCGGAATCCTTGGGCGGAGCGCGGGAGCTTGCCCAGCGGCACGGTCACCCGCTTGACGCGCGGGCCGCGCAGCACGCCGTACGTCCCGTACCCCACGGTTCCGAGCGAGGCGGCGACCGCGCCGCCGCCGATGATCCGCGATACGAAGACTCGACGGGACACCCCGCCGCCGCCGCGGTCGGCAGGTCTGGGAGCGGGCTCCCCGTCCCCGGCGGGCACCCCGCCTCCGGCGGACGCCTCGGCCGCGGGCTGCTCGCCGCTGTCCCCGGCCGTGCAGGACGTGGCCTTTGCACCCGCCCCGCCGGGGACCGCCGCCACAGCGGCGGCGGAACCGGCGGTCGCAGCCACGGACTCGCCGCCTCCCGCGCGGGACCGGCTCTCCGGCACGGGCTGCGCGCCGCTCCCCGCCGCCGCGGCGGCCGCCTCCGGGCCAGGCGTCCCGCTCGTGTCCGGCGCGCCGCCGTGCGCCTCATCGGCGGCGGAACCCGCGGGCGCGGCCGGAGGCGGGCCGTCTGCGGCGGACGCCCCGCCTCCTGCGAAGGAGGCCTGGCGGACAGTGTCCCGCAGATCACCCGACGCCGCTGGGGCGGCGGTCCGGTCCGCTCCGGCGGGACCGCCCGACACGGCCGCCCCGCGTGCCTCGCGGGCGCGCAGGACGCGATGCAGGAGGGGACGTATCGCCTCGCCGAGCAGGAGGGCCAGGGTCAGGTAGAGGAGGACCGCGAGCCAGAGATAGCCCGGCCAGGCGAGGACCTGTTCAAGCCAGAAGGGGGCGCCGGCGCGGCCGGAGACCAGGGCGCCGACCGACAGCAGGGGGAGCACGCAGACCGCGACCGTGCCCGCGCGGCGGGCGAGCCCGCGGGGGCGGGTCGTATCGCGGACCAGGCGTCGCCAGACGTACCAGTGCACCCCGGCCAGCAGGGCGACGACCGTCACTGCCACGAGCACGGCGACCACGACCACGAACCGTTCCCCCTTGCTGACTCGATGCCCTGCTGACTCACTGACTCATTGACTCACTGACTCATTGACTCACTGGGCGGCGTTCGCCGCAGTGCCCTGATGCCGCGCAACCCGAGCACACCGATCGCCGTCCCCAAGGCAAAGGACGTCACGGCGAGCGCCAGATGGACCCAGAAGTAGCCCGTCGGGTCGCCTGCGTCATCGAAGGCCAGACCGCTGGCGTCCTGCCACAGGTTTTTGACGAAGGTGATCCAGATGAGCCAGCTCCACACCCCGAACGCGAGCAGGAACCAGGACACGGGACGGCTGAGCTTCATGAGGTCAGTATCGCGGGCGTCCTCCGACCGGGTTCTCCGGGGTGGTCTGTCCCGGCGGCGGATAGGGCGCGCCCGCATGCCGATGTCCATACGCGTTTCGCCGCCATGTACGTTCTCGACCGTGTCTGCTTTGAAGAAGACCGCCTTGACGGTCACTGCCGCCGCATTGGTTCCGCTTCTGGTCGCCGGCCCGGCGGCTGCGGACGGGAACGACGGCAAGGCAGACGACAAGCAGCAGCCCAAGCCGCCCGTCTCGATGTCCACCGTCGGCGGTGCGCTGCTCGGCAAACCCGGCACCCAGGTGAACCTCGGCCCCGGCGCGCCGGTGCTGCCCAAGGAGCTCAGCGGGCGGTCGTGGATCGTGGCGGACGCGGAGAGCGGCGATGTGCTCGCCTCGCACAACGCCCACTGGCGGCTCCCTCCGGCTTCCACGCTGAAGATGCTGTTCGCGGACACACTGCTGCCCCGGCTGTCGAAGGACACCGTGCACAAGGTCACACCCGACGACCTCAAGGGCGTCGGCGAGGGCAGCAGCCTGGTCGGGGTCAAGGAGGAGCACACGTACTCCGTGCACGACCTGTGGCTGGGGGTGTTCCTGCGCTCCGGCAACGACGCGGTGCATGTGCTGTCCGCGATGAACGGCGGCGTCGAGAAGAGCGTCAAGGACATGCAGCAGCACGCCGAGGAGCTCCAGGCGCTGGACACCCGCGTGGTGTCCCCCGACGGATACGACGCCGAGGGCCAGGTCTCGTCCGCGTACGATCTCACGCTCATCGCCCGCAGCGGTCTGCAGAAGAAGGACTTCCGCGAGTACTGCTCCACCGCCACCGCGAAGTTCCCCGGCAAGCAGGAGAAGGGCAAGGAGCGGGAGACGTTCGAGATCCAGAACACCAACCGGCTGATGACGGGGGCATACGGCGTCACGCCCTACAAGGGCATCGCGGGCGTCAAGAACGGCAGCACCACGCACGCGGGCTCGACCTTCACCGGGGTGGCCGAGCGGAACGGCAAGGTGCTGCTGGTCACCGTGATGAACCCGGACTCCGGGGAGGGCTCCGCGGTCTACAAGGAGGCCGCCAGGCTGTTCGACTGGGGCTTCACCGCGGCCGGGAAGGTTACCCCGGTCGGCGAACTGGTGCCGCCGAAGTCCGCGGACACGGGCCCCAGCACGGAGCCCGTCGGCGCGGGCCGGGACGGCGGCGGGGACGGCCAGGCCAGCGCGCCCGCGCAGGCCGGCGCGGCGGGGGCCGGGGAGTCCAGCGGCATCGGCATCGCGCTCGCTGTCACCGGCGGGGCGCTGGTGACGGTGGCCGCCGGGGTCTTCCTGGTCAATCGCCGCTGGCCGCTGCCGGACCTGGTGCGCCGCCGGAACCCTCGCCCCTGAGGTCCCAGCGCCGGGTGGGTTGCGCCGCCGCCTGAGACCGCGGCTCCGGCTCCGGACCCCCCTCCGACTCCGGACCTGATTCCGACTCCGGACCGCCCTCCGGCTCTGGACCGCCCTCCGGCTGCGGACCGCCCTCCGGCTCTGGTTCTGATTCCGGCTCCGGCTCCGGCTCCGGCTTCTTAGGCTCCGGCTCCATGGCCGCCTGCGGAGGCTCGCTGTCCGTCGCCGTCCACGCCGCGCAGTACAGCAGCAGCTTCGCGCTGAAGTTGATCCACAGCAGCAGGGCGACCGGCACGCCGAAAGCCCCGTACATGCTCTTGCCCGCGACCTCCGTCATATAGCCGCCGAGCAGCAGCTTGAGCGCCTCGAAGCCGACAGCGCCGATCAGCGCGGCGACGAGGAGACGGCGGCGCGGCGGATGCACCCCGGGCAGCAGCGTCAGCAGATAGAGCAGCATCAGGAAGTCGGCGAGCACGGCGACGGCGAGCGCCGCGATCTGGAGCAGCACGCCCTCGGCTCCGGCCCGTTCGATGCCGAGCCGGTCCGCGGTCCAGGAGACGGCGGTGACGCCGACCGTGGAGACGCCGACCGTGACCAGCGCCGCACCGCCGAGGCCCACCAGGACCCCGACGTCCTTCCCCTTCCGCACGAAGAGGTTGCCCTCGTCCTCGTCGTCCCGCCCCCACACGGCCCGCAGGCAGTCCCGCATCGCGCCGACCCAGCTGACGCCGGTGAGCAGCAGCAGCGCGCCGGCGACCAGTCCGACCGTGGCCGCGTTGTCGACGAGGGAGCCGATGTCGACCTGGTCGGAGATGCCGGGCACCTGGTCGGCCAGCTCGTTCTCCATCCTGGTCAACTGGTCGTCGCTGAGCAGTCCCGCGCCGATGGCCGCGGCCAGCGTGATCAGCGGGAACAGGGCCAGAAAGCTCAGGAAGGTGATCGCCCCTGCAAGGCGCGTCCAGTGCACCCGGTCGAGCGTCTCGTACGAACGCCAAGCGTGCGTGCGCATCAGCCGGGCGGCGTGGGGGCCGATGACGGGGAGCTTGGTCAGCCAGTCCATGGGTGTACGCGTACCAGACGGGCGCGGCGTCGAACGTCTGCGGCGGCGCGTGTCAGAGCGTGGTGGCGGTCTCGTCCACCGGCGAGCCCTGCGCCGGGACCGTCGCGATCCCGCCGCCGAAGGCGTAGGCGTTGAGCTTGCGCCACACGGCGTCCGGGCCCTGCTCGTACAGCGCGAAGGAGGCGCACGTCCAGGACGCCCGGTACTCGGCCAGCTCCTCGTACGCCCGGTCCATCGCCTCCTCGGAGATGCCGTGTGCGACGGTCACATGCGGGTGGTACGGGAAGTGCAGCTCGCGCACCAGCGGCCCCTCCGGGTCCCGCACTCGCTGCTGGAGCCAGGAGCAGGCCGCCCCGCCCTCGACGACCTGGACGAAGACCACGGGAGAGACGGGGCGGAAGGTGCCCGTGCCGGACAGCCGCATGGGAAAGGGCCGGACGGCCGCGGCGACCGCCGCCAGATGCGTCTCGACCGCGGGCAGTGCGGCGGAGTCGACCTCGGTGGGCGGCAGGAGGGTGACATGCGTGGGGATGCCGTGCGCGGCGGGGTCCCCGAAGGCCGCGCGCCGCTCCTGGAGCAGGCTGCCGTACGGCTCCGGGACCGCGATCGAAACGCCGAGCGTTACGGTCCCCACGTCCATCTCCTCATCACTCGTGATTGGCGTGCAGCCGCCAGTGTGGCTGCTGCACGCCCGATGTGGCCAGTGCAGCCCTTGGGCAGTGGTTCGTCAGGGCCCCCGGCAGCCCCCCGTCAGTGCTTCGCCGGCAGGAAACCCACCTTGTCGTAGGCGGCGGCCAGCGTCTCCGCGGCGACGGCCCTGGCCTTCTCCGCGCCCTTGGCCAGGACGGAGTCCAGGGTCTCCGGGTCGTCCAGATACTCCTGCGTACGGGCCCGGAACGGCGTGACGAACTCCACCATGACCTCCGCGAGGTCGGTCTTCAGCGCGCCGTAGCCCTTGCCCTCGTACTTCTTCTCCAGATCGGCGACGGCCGTGCCGGTGAGCGTGGAGTAGATCGTGAGGAGGTTGCTGACGCCCGGCTTCTCCTCGGCGTCGAAGCGGATCACGGTGTCGGTGTCGGTGACCGCGCTCTTGACCTTCTTGGCCGTGGCCTTCGGCTCGTCGAGCAGATTGATCAGGCCCTTGGGCGTGGAGGCCGACTTGCTCATCTTGATCGTCGGGTCCTGGAGGTCGTAGATCTTGGCGACCTCGCGGACGATATGCGGCTCGGGCACGGTGAACGTCTCGCCGAAGCGGGTGTTGAAGCGCTCGGCGAGATCACGGGTGAGCTCGATGTGCTGGCGCTGGTCCTCGCCGACCGGGACGGCGTTGGCCTGGTACAGCAGGATGTCCGCGACCTGCAGGATCGGGTAGGTGAACAGCCCGACGGTGGCACGGTCGGCGCCCTGCTTGGCGGACTTGTCCTTGAACTGCGTCATCCGGGACGCCTCGCCGAAGCCGGTGAGGCAGTTCATGATCCAGCCGAGCTGGGCGTGCTCGGGGACATGGCTCTGGATGAACAGGGTGCAGCGCTCGGGGTCGAGCCCGGCGGCCAGCAGCTGGGCTGCGGCCAGCCGGGTGTTCGCCCGCAGCTCGGCGGGGTCCTGCGGCACCGTGATCGCATGCAGGTCGACAACCATGTAGAAGGCGTCATGCGTCTCTTGCAGCGCCACGTACTGGCGGATCGCTCCGAGGTAGTTCCCGAGGTGGAACGAGCCTGCGGTGGGCTGGATACCGGAGAGCGCGCGGGGTCGGGGTGAGGCCATGCGCACATTCTCTCAGGTGCGGGGGGCGCCTCGGGACGCCGGTGGACAACCCCCCGGGGCACCGCCGCGGCCCTCCGGGGCTCGAACGCCGGCGCGGCTCGTTTCTTGTCCTCAATCGCCGGACGGGCTGGAACTCCCTGCCCCGGACGGACCGGAGACGCAGCCCCCGGACCGGGCTGAAACTCCCTGTCCCGGACGGACCGAAAACCCAGCCCCGCCTGGGGCCTCCCCCGGGGGAGTCCGGGGGCGGTTGCGGCACCGGTTCCGGGACGAAACCCCGGTCACAGCCCCGGCACCGGTTCCGGGACGAAACCCCGGTCACAGCCCCGGCACCGGTTCCGGGACGAAACCCCGGCGCGGGGTCCGGGGCGGAGCCCCGGTTACAGCCCCGGCGCGGGGAACGCCGCCATCAGCTCCGCGACCTCCGCCCGGACCGCCGTCAGCGCCGCCTCGTCGCCCGCCCGCGCCGCCGTCACACCGCGGTCGATCCAGTCGGCGACCGCCGGCATGTGCGAGACGCCCAGGCCGCGGGAGGTCAGCGAGGGCGTGCCGATGCGGATGCCGGAGGGGTCGAAGGGCTTGCGGGGGTCGTACGGGACGGTGTTGTAGTTGACGACGATCCCGGCGCGGTCGAGCGCCTTGGCCGCCGTCTTGCCGGGGACGTCCTTCCCGCTCAGGTCGATCAGGATCAGATGGTTGTCGGTGCCGCCGGAGACCAGGTCGAAGCCGCGGGCGGCGAGTTGCTCGGCCAGCGCGCGGGCGTTGGCGACGACGGCGTGGGCGTAGTCGCGGAAGGACGGCTGGGCCGCCTCGTGGAGGGCGACGGCGATGGCGGCGGTGGTCTGGTTGTGCGGGCCGCCCTGGAGGCCGGGGAAGACGGCCTTGTCCACGGCTTTGGCGTGCTCCTCGCGGCACATCAGCATCGCGCCGCGCGGCCCGCGCAGGGTCTTGTGGGTGGTCGTGGAGACGACGTCGGCGTGCGGTGCGGGCGAGGGGTGCGCACCGCCCGCGACCAGGCCCGCGATATGGGCGATGTCGGCGACGAGCACCGCGCCCGCCTCGCGGGCGATCTCGGCGAAGGCGGCGAAGTCGATCGTGCGGGGCAGCGCCGTGCCGCCGCAGAAGATCAGCTTGGGGCGTTCCTTGAGGGCGAGGTCGCGCACCTGGTCGAGGTCGATGAGCCCGGTGTCCTGACGTACGCCGTACTGCACGCCGCGGAACCACGTTCCGGTGGCGGAGACGCCCCATCCGTGGGTGAGGTGGCCGCCCATCGGCAGTGCCATGCCCATCACGGTGTCGCCGGGCTCGGCGAAGGCGAGATAGACGGCGAGGTTGGCCGGGGAGCCGGAGTACGGCTGGACGTTGGCGTGGTCGACGCCGAAGAGCGCCGTGGCGCGGGCGACGGCGAGCCGCTCGACCTGGTCGATGTTCTGCTGGCCCTCGTAGTAGCGGCGGCCCGGGTAGCCCTCGCTGTACTTGTTCTGCAGCACCGTGCCGGATGCTTCGAGCACGGCCCGGGAGACGTAGTTCTCGCTGGGGATCAGACGGAGGGTGTCGGCCTGGAGCCGCTCCTCGGCGGCGACGAGCCGCGCGAGCTCCGGGTCCGCGGCGGCGAGGGCGGGGTGCGCGAGGGGAAGGGTCATGGCGTCGGTGTCCTCCGGGTCGGTCCGTGGGCTCGAACAAGCTCGGTCGCGGTCCCGGGGTGCCCAGGCGGGGCGGCACCTCGTTCGTTCTTCCGCGCACGGTTTCCTCGGGGTCGTTTCCCCGTACGCCAGTCGCCGCGCGCGCCCCACAGCCTATCGGGCGCCCCGCAGGCAAGGTTTCTTCGTCCACACTGCGAGCGACGATAGAAGCAGAGGCGGATTCCGCCTCTCGCCGTACGGCTTGTCTCAGCTGCACTACCGAACGGAGCCCGTGTGTCGACCACGCAGACAACGCAGAGTGCCATCGCTGCCGCCGAGGCGCACAGCGCGCACAACTACCATCCGCTGCCCGTCGTCGTCGCCACCGCGGACGGCGCATGGATGACCGATGTCGAGGGACGCCGCTATCTCGACATGCTCGCCGGGTACTCGGCGCTCAACTTCGGCCATGGGAACCGCCGGCTGATCGACGCGGCCAAGGCGCAGCTGGAGAGAGTCACCCTCACCTCGCGTGCTTTCCACCACGACCGGTTCGGCGAGTTCTGCGCGCGGCTGGCCGAGCTGTGCGGCATGGAGATGGTGCTGCCGATGAACACGGGCGCGGAGGCGGTGGAGACCGCGGTGAAGACCGCGCGGAAGTGGGGGTACCGGGTCAAGGGCGTCCCGGACAACATGGCGAAGATCGTGGTCGCCGCGGACAACTTCCACGGCCGCACGACCACGATCATCAGCTTCTCCACGGACCCCGAGGCCCGTGCCGACTACGGTCCGTACACGCCGGGCTTCGAGATCGTCCCGTACGGTGACGCGGCGGCGATGGAGGCGGCGCTGACCGACAACACGGTGGCGGTGCTGCTGGAGCCCATCCAGGGCGAGGCGGGGGTGCTGGTGCCGCCGCCCGGCTATCTGCAGCGGGTGCGGGAGCTGACGCGTGAGCGCGATGTGCTGTTCATCGCCGACGAGATCCAGTCCGGCCTCGGGCGCACGGGACGGACCTTCGCCTGTGAGCACGAGGGCGTCGTGCCGGATGTGTATCTGCTGGGCAAGGCGCTGGGCGGCGGTGTGGTGCCGGTGTCGGCGGTGGTCTCCTCCGCGGCGTTGCTCGGTGTGCACCGCCCGGGCGAGCACGGCTCGACCTTCGGAGGCAATCCGCTGGCGTGCGCGGTCGCGCTGGAGGTGATCGCCATGCTGCGCACCGGCGAGTACCAGCAGCGCGCCGCCGAACTGGGCGAGCACCTCCACCACGAGCTGGGCCTGCTGACGGGCGGCGGCGCGGTGGAGGCGGTCCGCGGGCGCGGGCTGTGGGCGGGCGTCGACATCTCGCCCTCGCACGGCACGGGCCGCGAGATCTCCGAGAAGCTGCTGGACCGCGGCGTCCTGGTGAAGGACACCCACGGCTCGACGATCCGCATCGCCCCGCCGCTGGTGATCAGCAAGGAGGACCTGGACTGGGGGCTGGACCAGCTGCGGGCGGTGCTGGCGGGGGGCTGACGGGGCCGGGGCTTGTTTCCGGGGGCTCTGCCCCCGGACCCCGCGCCTCAGTCTCCCCCGGACTCCGTCCGGCGGGCGCCCCCAGCCGGGGCTGGAGTCTCCAGCCCGTTGGGGGAGCCTCCGTGGGGGCGCCCCCGGACAAAGTCTGGGGGAGGTAGCTGGGGGAGGAGTCCGGCGGAGGTAGCCGGGGGAGTTTGCGGACACGGCCTCCAGACCCGTACGGGCGTCCGGGGGCTTGCCCCCGGCTCCGGGAAGGGGCGGGGTGGTGTGGTGGGGGACAACGCCCGCCGCGGGCGCTACCCGCCCTCCCCCGGGAGGATCACATGCGGCAGGAACCGCGCGTACCCGTCCGTCACCAGCCCCGCCGACTCCCGGATGCCCAGCCCCGCCGCCTCGTCCTCCACCACCCACGCGCCGAGCACCACCCGGTTCCCGTCGAAGTCGGGCAGCGGGGCCAGTTCCTGGTAGCAGCGGGCCGAGTCGGGTGCTACACCCGGCGGAGCGCCCGGTTCATGGACGGTGACGCCCTCGCCCTCGCGGCCCAGGAGCGGCTTGGCCACATAGCCGGGGCCCGAGGCCAGTTCGCGGGGGCCGTCGAGGTAGGCGGGCAGCAGGTTGGGGTGGCCCGGGTACAGCTCCCAGAGGATCGCCAGCAGCGCCTTGTTGGACAGCAGCATCTTCCAGGCGGGTTCGATCCAGCAGGTGGAGCCCGTGCCGCCGCCGTTGTCGAGGGTGTCGAGGACGTGCGGGCCGAAGTCGTCGGCGACCAGCCACTCCCAGGGGTACAGCTTGAAGCAGCTGCGGATGAAGCGGAGCCGGTCGTCGACGAAGCGGCCCGACAGCCGGTCCCAGCCGATCTGCTCGACGGACAGGGCCTCCGTCTCCAGGCCCGCCTGCTGGGCCGTCTCCCGCAGATAGGCGACGGTCATCAGGTCCTCGCCGGTCTCGTCCCCCTCGGTGTGGACGAAGTGGACGGGGCCGGGCGGCAGCAGCGCCGACTGGCGCTTCCAGGCGTCGACGAGCCGTTCGTGGAGGGAGTTCCACTGGTCGGCGCCGGGGAAGCGTTCCTCCATCCAGAACCACTGCGGGCTGGCCGCCTCCACCAGGGAGGTCGGGGTGTCGGCGTTGTACTCCAGCATCTTGGCGGGCCCGGCGCCGTCGTACCGCAGGTCGAACCGCCCGTACACCGAGGGAAGTTCGGCGCGCCGCCGCCAGGACTCGGCGATCAGCGCGGCGAGCCGGGGATCGGTGACGCCCAGCTCGGCGAAGCGCTCGCGCTCCACGATGTGCGCTGCCGCGGCAAGGCACATGGCGTGGAGTTCCTCGACGACCTCCTCCAGCGCCTCGACCTCGGGCAGGGTGAAGGAGTAGTAGGCGCTCTCGTCCCAGTACGGGCGGAGCGAACCGTCCGGGTGGCGGGTCAGGGGGTAGACGCACCCCTGTTCCTCGACGGTCTCCTGCCAGCCGGGGCGCGGGGTGATCGTATGGCGTCGCATCGCCGGCCCCTCAGCCGCCGCCGGTGCGGGAGCAGCCGAAGCCGCCGCGGTCGACGGCGGACTTGCTGAAGCTGCCGCCCTCGACCTTGCCGTCCCGGACCGATCCGCCGTAGTAGTACGAGCCGCCTCCGGAACCGCTCGATCCGCTGCTGCTGCCACTGCTGCCGCTGCTCTCGCACCGGTAGTCGGGCAGCTTCTCCCGCGTCAGCGGGTCGACACACCGTTTGTCCGGCTCGGAGCCGCAGGAGGTGATCGTCGCCGCGAGCACCCCCATCCCGCCGAGCACCACCGTGCTCGACCTCAACCGCCGTCGTGCACCCATCCGCGTCCGCCCCCGTTCTTCTGTGCACACGCTTGTCCACTGCGCACGTTCAAGTTTTCGGAACGCCGCACAGACTAGGGCCAGGCGCCAGAGCTCTGCACAGCGCCTCCAGCGCACCGGGCCGGGCGCTGTCCGAGGGGGTGGCGCAGCGCAGCCCCATCCCCCGTACACGGCGGTCGTACGCGCCCGAGGCGATGAACTCGGCGAGCGTCAACTGGTCCGGCGTGACTCGGCGCCGCCGACGCGGCGGGGCGGGCCGGGGCTCGCGATGAGCCCCGGCCCGCCCCGGGAGGTCACACCAGGTGTCACACCTGGCGTCGTCCGCCGCGCCTTACTTCGGCAGCCAGGCCTTCCACTTGTCCTCGTTGTCCGCGATCCACTTCTTCGCGGCGTCCTGGCTGGACATCTTGTCCTGGGCGACGTACTTGGCGACCAGGTTCTGGTCCTCGGTGGACCAGTTGAAGTTCTTCAGGAACTTGGCGGCGTCGCTGTCCTCCTTGGCGAAGTCCGCGTTCATCCACTTCTTCAGCGGCACCTCGGGGTAGGCGCACGCGACCTTGTTCTCGTCGGCGTCGCAGCCCTCCTTGTACTCGGGCAGCTTGACCTCGACGAGGTCGATGGTGGCGTTCATCCACTGCGGGGTCCACCAGTAGGTCAGGAACGGCTTCTTCGCCTTGTACAGCTGCTCCAGCTGCGCCAGGTGCGTGGCCTCCGCGCCCGCCTCGATCGGCTGGTAGTTCAGCTTCAGGTTCTTGATCAGGGCGTTGTCGTTGGAGACATACGACGGGTCACCCTTGATGAACTGGCCCTTGTCGCCGCTCTCCGGGGTCTTGAACAGGTCGGCGTACTTGTTCAGGTTCTTGTAGTCGGTGATGTCCGGGTTCTCGTCGACCACGTACTTGGGCACGAACCAGCCGATGTGGCCGACCACGCCGAGGTCGCCCGCGGCGACGACGGTCTTGTTGCCGTCGACGTACCGCTTGACCTCCTCCGGGTGGCCCCAGTCCTCCAGGATGGCGTCGATCTTGCCCTGGCTCATCGCGTCCCAGGCCGGGGTCTCGTCCATCTGCTTGGTCTCGACCTTGTAGCCGAGCTCGCTCTCCAGCAGCTCCTTGGCCACGGCCGTGTTGACCTCCGCGCCGACCCAGGACGGCGTATGGAGTCTGACGGTCTTGTCCCCGCCCTTGCTGCCGCCGGTCTCGGCGGCGCTGCACGCGCTCAGGGCGACGAGGGAGAGCACGCCTGTGGCGGCGATCGCGGAACGGCGGATGATGCGCTTGTTCATGAGGGGGATCCTTTTTCTTACGGGGTGTAACGGGGGTGGCGTTACGGGGGGCTAGAGGGATGGGGCTAGGGGTTGGGGCTACTTGCCGGACGCTCCGGACGCGGGGGATGCCGCGGCGCGGGACGTCGGCTGGGTCAGCTTGTCGAGCATCAGTCCGAGGCAGACGATCGCGACACCCGCGATCAGGCCGCTGCCCAGTTCGCTGCCCTTCAGTCCTTCGACGACGTCGAAACCGAGGCCGCCGCCGCCCACGAGGCCGCCGATGACGACCACCGCGAGCACCAGCACCACGCCCTGGTTGACCGCGACCAGCAGCGCGGGGCGCGCCAGCGGCCACTGGACCTGGACGATCTGCTGCCAGGTGCGGGCGCCGAGCGAGCGGGAGGCCTCCAGCGTCGCCGGGGAGGCGGTCTTCAGCCCCTGCGCGGTGATGCGGACGACCGCGGGCAGCGCGTAGATCGCCGCCGCCGCGATGGCCGCGGCCCGGCCGGCGTTGAACAGCTGGACCACCGGGATCAGATAGATGAACTGCGGCATCGTCTGCATGGTGTCCAGCACCGGCCGCAGCAGCCGCTCCACGACCGCGACGCGCGCGGCCAGGATGCCGATCGCGAAGCCCAGCAGCAGGGTGATCGCCAGCGCCACCACGACCTGCGACAGGGTGTGCATCGACTTGTCCCAGACGCCGAGCACGCCGACGGCGCCCAGCGACACAGCGGCGGTGACCGCTCCGCGCCAGGTGCCGACCAGCAGCGCGACGGCCGCGGCCAGCAGCACCATGGCCCACCACGGCACGGCGAGCATGCCCTCGCGCACCGGGTTGAGCACCCAGGTGGTGAAGTTGCCGGCCCATTCGCTGGTGCCGCCGAGGACGGGCACATCGGTGTAGAACGCGCCGACGACCCAGTCCATGAAGCGGTTCAGCGGCTCGGCGAAGTCAAACGTCCACGCCTCGGGCCACTCGCGCTGGACGAGCTGCCCGGCGACGATCGCGGCGACGGCGCCGCCGCCCGCGACGAGTGCGGTCTTCCGCCCGTCTCCGGGAGCCGGCGCCTTCCGGCCGGGCTGCGCCTCGGACCTGACGCCGGCGGCCGCCGTCACCCGGTCGAGCCACACGGCGATCAGCACGATCGCGACGCCCGCGGCCAGGCCCATGCCGAAGTTCTTCCGGGACAGGGCCGTGAAGACGTTCTCACCCAGACCGCCCGCGCCGACGACGGAGGCGATGACCACCATGGACAGCGCCATCATGATCGTCTGGTTGAGGCCGAGCAGCATCTCCTTGCGGGCCAGCGGCAGCCGCGCGGTGCGCAGCCGCTGGAACTTGCTTGCGCCCAGCGAGGTGACGGCCTCCATGACCGTCGGGTCCGCTCCGCGCAGGCCCAGGGAGGTGAGCCGCACCATCGGCGGGGCCGCGTAGATCACGGTGGTGAGCAGCGCTGACGGCGTGCCGGTGCCGAAGATCAGCACGAACGGCAGCAGATACGCGAACGCGGGCAGCACCTGCATGGTGTCCAGCACCGGCCGCAGCGCCGACTGCACCCGGTCGCTGAGCCCGGCCGCGAGGCCGAGTACCACGCCGAGCAGCGCGGACGCGGCTACGGCCACGATCATCAGCGCGAGCGTCTCCATCGCCGGGTCCCACAGGCCCATCAGCCCGATCGCGCCGAGCGAGCCCACGGTGACGCCGGCGACGCGCAGACCCCGGCGGCCGGCCCCGGCGGCGTACCAGGCGCCCACCGTGGCGAGGGCCAGCACGCCGACCCAGCCGAGCGAGGTCAGCAGCGAGGAGACCGCGTCCACCGAGTCGGTGGCGAAGTTGGAGATATGCAGCAGGAAGTAGAGGAACAGCGGGTGGGAGTCGCGGTTGGCGATCACCCAGTCCGCGAATGAGTCGAGCGGTGCGACGAGGTCGACGGTCCAGCCGTCGTGCCAGCCGCCGCCCCAGATCAGCGCGCTGACCGGCAGCACGACCGCCAGGCCGAGCAGCGTCAGCCAGGTGACGGACGACCGGCCGCCGCCCAGGGCGCCGAACAGGCTCGCCGCCCCGCCGGACCGCGCGTCCGCGACCTTGTCCGCGACGTTGCCGGCCCCCTTGTCGACAGCCCCCTTGTCCTTGACAGCCGTGTCCGTCATGCCGGTACCACGTCTTCCCGGGGGGTGGGCTGGTCGGGGAACTCCGGCAGGTCGACTCCGGCGACCACGGCGAGCAGCGCGGTCTGGTCGACGACGCCGAGCAGCCGCCCGTTGTCCACGACCCGCGCGGGCGCGCCGGTGCGGGCGACGATCTCGACGGCCTCGCACACCTTGGCGTCGGCGGAGACCTCGACGCCCTTGTCCGCCTCGTCGCCGCGGGCGGGGCGCACCGCCCGGCGCACCTTCATGACCTGCTCGCGCGGCACATCGCGGACGAAGTCGCGTACATAGTCGTCGGCGGGCGAGCCCACGATCTCCTCGGGGGTGCCGAGCTGCACGATCTGCCCGTCTCGCATCAGCGCGATGCGGTCGCCCAGCTTGAGCGCCTCGCTCAGGTCGTGGGTGATGAAGACCATCGTGCGGCCCTCCTCGCGGTGCAGCCGTACGACCTCCTCCTGCATGTCGCGGCGGATCAGCGGGTCGAGGGCGCTGAACGGCTCGTCGAAGAGGAGCACCTCGGGGTCGACGGCGAGCGCGCGGGCCAGGCCGACGCGCTGCTGCTGACCGCCGGAGAGCTGGCCGGGGCGGCGCTGCTCCAGCCCCTCCAGGCCGACCTTGGCGATGACCTCGGCGGCACGGGCGCGGCGCTCGGCCTTGCCCATGCCCTGGATCTCCAGGCCGTAGGCGACGTTGTCGATCACCGTGCGGTGCGGCAGCAGGCCGAAGTGCTGGAAGACCATGGAGGCGCGGTGGCGGCGCAGTTCGCGCAGCCGGCCGGCGTCCATGGACAGCACGTCCTCGCCGTCGATGGACAGCTCGCCGGATGTCGGCTCGATCAGCCGGGTCAGACAGCGCACAAGCGTGGACTTGCCGGAGCCGGACAGGCCCATGACGACGAAGACCTCGCCCTTGCGGACGTCGAAGGAGACGTCCCGCACGGCGGCGGTGCAGCCGGTGCGCTCGCGCAGCTCGGCCGGGCTCAGCGCGCCCAGGGAGGTGTCGCCGGGCACCCGGTCGGCCTTGGGTCCGAAGACCTTCCACAGGTTGCGCACGGAGAACACGGCGGGCGCGCTCTCCGCCTCGCCCTTGGCGGCCTCCCCCTTGGCGAGGGTACTGACGGCGTCGGCGGTGGTCTGGGAGTTCTGGGTCATCGGGTCTCGCCCCTCGTGTCGGCGGCATGGGCTTCTGTGAGCAGCTCCGCGCACTTCTCGCCGACCATCAGCACGCCGATCATCGGGTTGACGGCGGTCATGGTCGGGAACACGGACGCGTCGGCGATGCGGATGCCGTCCAGGCCCCGGATCTTCAGCTCCGGGTCGACGACGGCGAGTTCGTCGTCCGAAGCGCCCATCTTGCAGGTGCCCGCCGGGTGGTACACGGTGTGCGCCACCTTGCGCGCGTACTCGCTCAGCTCCTCGTCGCCGACGACGTCCGGGCCGGGGCAGACCTCGCGCTTGAGCCAGCCGGCCAGCGGCTCGGTCTTGGCGATCTCACGGGCGATGCGGATGCCGTCGACCAGGGTGCGGCCGTCGTAGTCCTCCTCGTCCGTGAAGTAGCGGAAGTCCAGTGCCGGCTTGACCTCGGGGTCGGCGCTGGTCAGGTAGAGGCGGCCGCGGCTGCGCGGCTTGGGGATGTTCGGCGTCATCGACACCCCGTGCTCGGGCCGCTCGTAGCCCAGGCGCTCGGGGTTGTCGGTGAACGGGATCTGGTAGAAGTGGAACATCAGGTCCGGGCCACGGGATTCGGGGTCGCGGCGCACGAACAGACCGGCGTCGCTGTCCATCGCCGAGTTCTCGGGGATCGGGCCGTTCGTCTCCCACACGATCACCGATTCGGGGTGGTCGAGCAGGTTCTCGCCGACGCCCTTCAGGTCGTGCAGCACGGGGATGCCGAGCTTCTGAAGGTCCTCGCGCGGGCCGATGCCGGAGTGCATCAGCAGCCGCGGGGTGTCCACCGCGCCGGCGCAGACGAGGACCTCGCGGCGGGCCTCGACGAGCTGCTCCTCGCCGTCCTTGGTGCGGATGTGCACGCCCTTTGCGCGCGTGCCGTCGAGCTCCAGCTTGAACGCCCAGGTCTCCAGCGCGATGTGCAGGTTCGGGCGGTCCAGGAAGGGGTGCAGATACGCCACCGAGGCGGAGGAGCGCTTGTTGTTCTCCGGGTGGTAGGCGAGGTCGAAGAAGCCGACGCCCTCGTGGAACGGCTTCTTGTTGAAGCCCTCTACGCGCGGCACGTCGAGCGCGGACTGCGCGGCGTCGACGAAGTCGCGGGCGATGGCGTTCCGGTCGGCCTCGTCGACCGCGACAACGTTGTTGCGCAGCTTGCCGAAGTACGGGGCCATCGACGCGGCGTCCCAGCCGTCCGCCCCGGCCTCGGCCCACTCGTCCCAGTCGGACGGCAGCGGCTGGAAGGCGATGAGCGTGTTGTGCGAGGAGCACCCGCCCAGGACGCGGGCGCGGCTGTGCCGGATGTGGGAGTTGCCGCGCGGCTGCTCGGTGGTCGGGTAGTCGTAGTCGAGTTCGCCGCCGAGCAGCCCCATCCAGCGGCGCAGGGTCAGCACGTCGTCACGGTCGACGTCGCTCGGGCCGCCCTCGATGACGGCGACGGTGACGTCGGGGTCCTCGGTGAGTCGGGAGGCGATCACCGAGCCGGCGGTGCCGCCGCCGACGATGACGTAGTCGTACATGGGCATGTGGTGCTCCTGGTGGTGCTCGAAGTCTGAGGGGTCGCTTGCGCGGTGCGGGCCCGGCCGGCTGACGGGGTCAGCCGGCGAACCAGCGCACGGGGCGCGGCGCGAGGTTCTGGTAGACGTGCTTCGTCTCGCGGTACTCGTCGAGTCCGGAGGGCCCGAGCTCGCGTCCGATGCCCGACTTGCCGAAGCCGCCCCACTCCGCCTGCGGGAGGTAGGGGTGGAAGTCGTTGATCCACACGGTGCCGTGGCGCAGCCGGCCGGCGACGCGCCGGGCGCGTCCGGCGTCGGCGGTCCACACCGCGCCGGCCAGGCCGTACTCGGTGTCGTTGGCGAGGGCGACGGCCTCGTCCTCCGTGCGGAAGGTCTCGACGGTCAGCACCGGACCGAAGATCTCCTCGCGGATGACGCGCATGGTGCGGTGGCACTGGTCGAGGACGGTGGGCCGGTAGAAGTAGCCGTCCGCGTACTCCTCGCCCTTGGGGCGCTCGCCGCCGGCCCGCAGGACCGCGCCCTCGGCGAGCGCGGAGGCCACGTGGTCCTCGGTCTTGGCGAGCTGCTGGGCGGAGACCAGCGGGCCGCACTCCACGCCCTCGTCCGTGCCGCGGCCGAGGCGGATCTTCTCGGCGCGGCGGGCGACCTCGGCGACGAAGCGCTCCCGCAGCGACTCCTCGACGATGAGGCGGGAGCCGGCGGAGCAGACCTGGCCGCTGTGGATGAAGGCGGCGTTCAGCGCCTGGTCGACGGCGGTGTCGAAGCCCTCGTCGGTCTCGCAGGCGTCGGCGAAGACCACGTTGGGGTTCTTGCCGCCGAGTTCGAGGGCGACCTTCTTGACGCCGTCGACGGCGGCGTGCATCACCTTCTGGCCGCTGGCCAGACCGCCGGTGAAGGAGATCAGGTCGACGTCGGGGTGGTCGGCGAGGCGCGCGCCGACGGGGTCGCCTGCGCCGGTGACGATGTTGGCGACGCCCGCGGGCAGTCCGGCCTCGGCGAGCAGCTCGATGAGCGCGACGGTGCTCAGCGGGGTGATCTCGCTGGGCTTGATCACGAAGGTGTTGCCCGCGGCCAGCGCCGGGGCGATCTTCCAGCTCGCCTGGAGCAGCGGGTAGTTCCAGGGGGTGATCATGCCGCAGACGCCGACGGGCTCGTGCACGACGACGCTGTGGATGTCGTCGGACCCGGCGTCGACCACGCGGCCGCCGCTCTCGTTCATCACGAGGTCGGCGAAGTAGCGGAAGGCGTCGGTCACGCAGTCGACGTCGACACGGCCCTCTTCGAGGGTCTTGCCCGCGTCACGGCTCTCCAGCAGCCCGATCTTCTCGCGGTCGCGCTGCAGCAGCTCGGCGACCCGGCGCAGCAGCGCCGCCCGCTCGGCGACGGGTGTCCGCGGCCACTCGCCCGCGTCGAACGCGGCCCGTGCGGCGGCCACGGCGGCGTCGGCATCCTCTCGCCCGCCTTCCGCCACGACGGCGAAGACGGTCGCGTCAGCGGGATCGAGGATCTCGCGCGTGGCGCCGGAGGCGGCTTCGCGCCACTCCCCGGCCACGTGGATGGTCTTTTGTGCTGACACGTCGCGTTTTGCCTTCCAATTCCGATTTGTACCGCGCAGGGACAAGCCCAGCGACTGGCCCGCCTGCCCGGCGGGTCGGAAAGCATGCGCGATTCGCGTTCGAAAGTGTTCGGCGTCACTTATTCGATGCCTACGGGTGACCTAATGTCGCGGACAGTGGTATTCCGCACGCAGAGCGTGCGGCGAACACCCCACAAGCACCACGGCGAGGAACCGCCGCCCGTCCAGCCACCACCCGCCGACGGCGTCCTGCCCCTGCCGAAGCCGCTCGGGCACACCCCGGACGCGCCGCTCCAGCACCTCCCGATCATGCGGATCGGCAAACCCCCGGGCATGCGCCCGAGCCTGCTCCCCGTACCAGCGGGCCGCCCCATCCGGGTCCTCCTCCCAGGACCCCTGGATCAGCCGGGGAGACTTCAGCAGCCACTGCGCCACTTCGAGCGGCGGCACCCCACTGGCCTCGAAGTCGGGGTGCCCATGCCGCCGCGGCCCGTCACGGTGCAGCTCGAAGCCGCTGCCGAGCCAGGTGTAGCCGTGGTGGTGCATGTGTGTGCCTGCCTCCACTGGAGGGGCGGAGAGGCATCGGCCTCCCCGCCCCTCTCACTGAGCGATGTGCGGACGTGCTACGGGCGCCTGGTCACGGCTCCGGGTCACGGCCCCTGGTCACGGGGAGCAGATCACTGACGCCCGCACCCGTCCCCGTCCCCGCACCCACCGCTCTCGCCGCCGCCCTGTCCGTCGTCGTCCCCGGGGTCGGTCTTGACCGCCTCAGTGAGGTGCCGCATGGTGACCTCCAAGTGCGCTCTCCCGGCGCGGGGCCTCTCCCCGCCCGGCCGTGCACATGCAGTTGGGCCCGCCTCGCCGGGCCCTCACCCCGCCCCGGCCGGAAGCCTTGGCCGGTACGCCGACCGGGCGCGGGGAGTTCTCAGACCCCAGTGCCGAAGTCCCGGCTGCGCCGCAAGGCGTCCGCGAGCGCCGCCGCGGGTGTCTGCACGGCGGGTACGCGGGGCGTATGTGCAGGGCAGGCATAGAGGGTCCGACCGGGCCCGCTGGCGGCGTGGACCTCGCCGACCCGGACGGGGTGATCGGTGGTGATGCCACATGCGTGGCAGGGCTGGGGTGTCAGCCGCGTCGTCCCGGTACTCATGCCCAAGACGCTAGATGTCGTCTATATGAGCTGAGTGATGATTGCTCCGGATTGCTGGCCCTGCCTCTCACGATGAGGCGGGTTGCTCACTCGACCGTGAGCGACGTCCGCGCCCGCGAGATGAGGCGGTGCGCCTGTTGGCCATAGACAGCCGACTCCGCCAGCCAGTCCCATGCTCGCTCGTAAAGCTTGATGGTCTCTTCGTCGTCGAGCCACATCTCCAGGTTGACCGTCTCGACGATCACAAGCCTCCGGTCGTAGATCCAGAAGCCATGTGTGGGAGCACGGCGTAGCCGAGCGCCCAAGGGGATGATGCCGAGCTGCACAGAGTCCAACCCGATCACCCCGCTGAGACGATCGAGCTGCGCCGCCATGACGTCCCGCGGGCAGGTGAGCATGTGCAGCGCGCTCTCCCACACGACAAAGTGAAAACGACGGCCAGGCTCATACAGCGCCTCTTGGCGACGCATACGGGTGCGGACGGCCTCTTCGGCGTCCTTCACCGTCCCCCTGAATTCCGCATTGCCCGTGAAGACATGCCGGGCGTACTCCGCCGTCTGCAAGAGCCCGGGGATGCGCGCAACCTCCATACCTCGGATGGAACGGGCCGCATCGGTTTCGACGATCGACGCTTCCTGCCGCGCCCGGTGACCACTGGCGAGCTGGCGACGCCACGACCGGTAGCGGGTCTCGAGACCGGTGAGGCGCGCCTTCAGCTCATCAACGAGGTCGGGGCGTTCAACTGCGAGCGCCCAGGCCGACAGGTCCGATATCGAGGGCGTCTGCTTGCCGTTCTCCAGTCGGCTCACTTTGGAGCGCTGCCAGCCGAGGCGCTCGGCTATCCCCTTGCCGTCAAAGCCGGCCTCGGCGCGCACCTCACGAAGGCGCGCGCCGAGGGCCACCCTGGCTCGCTGGAAGTCCGTACTCACACGGTGGAACGTACCCGCCGCTGGAACTCAGCGGTACGGACAGCGTGATGCCACGCGGCATCACGTGCTTGGCAGGCGGCCAGCACCTGGGCCGGCTCGTCGATCACCTCGACTCCGAGAGTCACGTCGTCGGCGTCGAAGTGGAACTTGACCACGACGCGTGAGTCGAACAGCCAGAAATCGAAGTCGGGCAGCCTGAGCCGCTCGGCGTCCGCCCGGTACATATTGCGGATGTCCTCGCCCGCCTGAACGTTGCCTTGACCGCTGGCCAGCAGAAAGAGCTGCCCGTCGGTGGGCGGGTCATCAACGAGGCGTACCCGTTCGAATCGCTTCCCCTCACGCGTCTGCTCACGCACGTTTCTCAGCCATGCGCTGTCCGGATCGGTCTCGACCGCCTCACCGTTGAGCCACCTCGCCCACTTCGGGCTCTTGCGGTCGGAGGCGTATCCACGCCGGGTTTCCAGTCTCCAAGCCGTGTGCTCGAAGGCACGGAAGAGGTCCGTGACTTGGGCGAACGAAACCACGTCGGCCACGTCACTCCTTGGGCGCATACTTCGTGAGCAGCTCACGCGGGACGACGACGAACGTCTCCGACTCCTTCACATCGCGGAGTTGAGCAAGATGCCGCGCGTCCACCAGTCGGTCCCCTTGCACCACGATGTCGCCGGTTTCGATCACTTCGTACAGCGTGGGGCAGTCGCCTTCATCAGATGTCGTACCGAGGAACCTGAGCGTCATGGACTTCTCCGTTCTGACGGTTGAGAATCCAGGATGCGGCAAATGCCACCCACCCTCCTGGTGATTGCGCCCGATTGCGCGCGCCAGGCAGACCACGAGGTTCAGCCGCCCCATACTCGCTGGGCAGACTTCGCCGCATGACACAGCAACAGCGCGCGGACCTGAACTGGGACGAGCTGCTTCACTCGGGCACCGGCCCAATCCAGGAGGCCGTCCTTGAGCTGGTGCGAAGCACACAGCACTCCCGCCACTACTGCGACACGGTCGTGTGGGGCCACCTTCAGACACCCGAGTACGCCAGGGCCGTACTCAAACGGGTGGTGGATTTTTACGACATCCCAGACGACGTGGAAGCGGGGGTGGCCGCACGCCGCCGTCTACGGGGACGACGCCCGCGCGCTCATCCAGACGGAGCTGGACGCGCTCACGTAGGGGCCCGCTCCAGCTGCGGTGTACGGCGTGGGCGAGGGGGCGGAGCGCCCTCAGCCGTACATCAGCGGTACATCGCCAGGTGCACGCGGGTGTGCGGCAGCGGGCCCAGGAAGCAGGCCCCATCTGCGGCGGGCAGATACCGGGGCCCGTCCGGGCGGCCGCAGTGACCGGGGCGTCGCCGTCGGCCGCCCGTTTACCGGGGGAGGGCAACGATGCAGACGCGGCCGCAGCGGGCGAACCGCCGCCGGTTATCGTGTCGCCTCGATGACCTAAGGGCGGTGGAGGGGCGCGTTGTGTCGGCGGAAGAGGGGCAGCTGGTCGCCGGGAGGTACCGGCTGCTGGAGCGCATAGGCCGTGGCGGCATGGGCACCGTCTGGCGCGCCGAGGACGAACTGCTCGGCCGGCAGGTAGCCGTGAAACGGCTGCACGCCTCGCCGCATCTGGCCGACGACGAGCTGGCCACCCTGTATGAGCGCACCCGCCGCGAGGCACGCAGCGCCGCCCGCATCAGCCACCCCAATGTCGTCGTGGTCCACGACGTCGTCGACGACGGCGGACGCCCATGCGTCGTCATGGAGTATGTGCCCTCGCGCACGCTCGGCGACGTGATCAAGGAGCAGGGGCCGGTGACGCCCCAGGAGGCGGCGCGCATCGGCCGGGGCATGGTGGCGGCACTGCGGGCAGCGCATGCGGCCGGGGTGCTGCACCGCGACGTCAAACCGGGAAATGTGCTGCTCGGCGACGACGGCCGGGTGGTGCTGACGGACTTCGGCATCGCCGTGGCCACCGGCGCATCCACCCTGACCAAGACCGGCGAGATGGTCGGGTCCATCGACTATGTGGCCCCGGAACGGGTCAGGGGCGGGAAGCCGGGGCCCGCGTCCGACCTGTGGTCGCTGGGCGCGACGCTGTACCAGGCGGTGGAGGGCAGCCCGCCGTTCCGCAGGGCCACCGCGCTGGAGACGGCGTACGCGATAGCCGCCGACGAGCTGACGCCGCCGCGGCGGGCCGGGGCGCTCACCCCGCTGATAGAGGCGCTGCTGGTGAAGGACCCGGAGCAGCGGCCGTCGGCGGAGGCCGCGGAGCGTTCGCTGCGGCAGCCGGACACGGTGGCGACGGCCGAGGCTGCGACGGGAGGCAGGACGGGGAGCGCCCCCGCCGGGGTTACGAGTGATGCCCCCACCCGGCCCCGCGTCGCCACCGCCGTGCTGCCCGCCGAGGCCGCTCCCCAGGACGACGGCGGCCAGCGCCGCACGCGCCCCGGCCGCGCGCGCCGGGTGACCGTATGGGCGGCCGCCCTGGCAGTCCTCGCAGGCGCCGCCGTCGCCGGCGCGACGGCCCTGCGCGGCAATGGCGACGCAGGCGGCTCGGAGCGGTCGGCGGCCGGAAAGCCGGCAGCCTCCGGGTCGGCGTTGGCGAGCCCCGCCCCGCCCCCGCTCCCCGACGGCTACCACCTCGTGGAGGAGAAGGAGCTCGGCGTCTCCTTCCCCGTGCCGGACGGCTGGACCCGTACGCTGCCGTCCGGCGCCGAG
The DNA here is from genome assembly GCF_029846775.1 of Streptomyces chengmaiensis. Taxonomy (NCBI): domain Bacteria; kingdom Bacillati; phylum Actinomycetota; class Actinomycetes; order Kitasatosporales; family Streptomycetaceae; genus Streptomyces; species Streptomyces chengmaiensis. The sequence goes on along the minus strand of NZ_JARWBG010000032.1, from coordinate 17,156 downwards.
GAGCGGAACGAGATCGCCTACGTCTCCCCCAGCGGACTGGTGGGCATACGGATCTCCGTCCGCGACTTCGCCGGCCCCGACCCCCTCCAGCACTGGAAGGACGACGAGGCCGCATCCGTGCAGGAGGGCAAGCTGCCCGACTACCGGAAGCTGCGGATGCAGAGCACCAGCTTCCGGGAACTGCCTGCCGCGATCTGGGAGTTCACCTGGCAGGGCTCGGCCCGCGAGTGGCGCGCCTCCGCCCTCGCGTTCGGCCGCTCGGGCGGCAAGGAGCATGTGATCTACCTGTCCGCCCCGAAGGCCGAGTGGCAGCGGCACAAGCATGTCTTCAGCGACATCATGGGCGGCTACCGACTGCCGGCGCCCGAACAGGACGGCTGACCAGCGGGCCGCAGCCGCCATCTGCTCTCACATCTCAGCACACCGCCTGAGCACGTCCGTGCAGTTCCTCATCGTCGGGTCACTGCTGAACCGTGCACACGCGGCCTCTGATTCCGGCCGTGGGATGGGCACGCCCTCCAGCCGACACCCACACCGCGTTGATCGCCTCTTCGGTGCGGCGGACAGGCGACAGTCCGCCGCACCCGTCACTCGCCGCGCGGTCATTCCGGCGGAGCCGGACGCGCTCGTCTCGCCTCCTCCGCGCGCGCCCTGCGCTGCTGCTGGAGCGCCTCGCGGCGGGCCAGTTCCTCCTTCAGCAGCTCGTGCATCTCCAGCGCCTCCTCGCTCGGCGGCTCCATCTCGTCCTCCTCACGCCACTCGCCGGCCTCCTTGAGCTGCTGGACGTGGGGCCCGATCGGCGGGTCGGGGTCCCAGTCGGAGGGGCGGGGCGGTTCGGGGCCGTCCGGGCCGATGCGGATCATGCGCTCGATGCGTACGACGCGGAAGCGCCGCCCGGCCGCGACGACGCCCATGCCCCGCTTGGCGTCGAGCCGTTCCGCCGCCTCCCGGTAGACCTCCCGCACCTCCTCGCTCCACTCCTCCTGTACGGGCCCGAAGACCCTGAAGTACATCGCCAGCGTCTCGCGCGCGTCCTGCGGCGTGCCGCTGGGACCGCTGTGCGGCCGCCACCGCCCGTCGACCTTCTCGGCGATCCCGAAGGCGACGGGCAGCAGCACCGCGCCGGGGTGCGTGTACCGCGCCCGTTTGGAGTCCTCGCACATCTCCTTGGGCACCGGCCCGCCCGCCTTGGTCACGAACTGCGACAGATCAAACCTCAGCAGCCCCTCCGACACCCCCGTCCCCGTGTACGGGTCGATGACGAAGCCCGTGACCGGATCGGGCCGTCGCTCCGCATCGCCCGTGTCCGCCGGGTCCGGGTCCGAAGGACGCGGCGGCTCCGGCCCGTCCGGACCCATCCGGATGAACGGCTCCGCCCGCACCACCCGGTAGCGCCGCCCCAGCACCTTCATCTCGTCGAGCCGCACCCAGTCGAGCTTCTCCGCCGCGGCGGTCAGCTTCTTCCGCTGGAGCGAGGTCTTGCCGTCCATCGCGGCGGTCTGCCGGAAGCGCGCGGCGAGCGAGTCCCGCGCGCCCTGCGGCGTCTCGCCGCCCACCCCGAGGATCTCCCAGCCGCCCATGTCCCGTTCCCGCGTGTAGAAGTACGTGGGCAGTCCGGACCCCATGAGCCGCGGATAGTCCTTCCGCGCCCGCCACGCCTCCTCCTCCGCGAACGCCGCGATCGGTCCCGGCTGGCGGATCATCCTGATCGTCCGATAGGCAGGCAGTGCCTCACTGTAGTCGTTCATGTACTGAGTGTGCGCGTCCGGGCCCGCCGCAACTCCTCCTCATGAAAGACCAATGCCCGGCACATCCTCGCCAGTTGCTGCGCCCGCCGCTCGGGCCCGATACCCGCGGTCGGCCCGGCCCGCAGCTTGCGCTGCGCCTCCTCGACGGACGCGAGAGCCAGACTCCGCCCCTGCTCCCCCACGGGCAGACTGCGCGCGAGCTCTTCGACCTGCGGCGCGAGCAGCCCCACGTGCACCCGCAGCAGCCGCACCAGCTCGCGGGCCTCGTCCGGGGACAGGGCATCGTCGTCCAGGGCGCGGCGGGCGGTGTCCAGAATCTCCGTTCTGGGTAAGGGACTTCGTTCGTATGAGGTTTGTGGGATCACACCTCGAATGTGGCCTGCCTGTGGCTAGCCTCGCCAGAGTCACGCGGTGTACGGACCTGATGTACGGGTCGTCACCGCTCTGGTACGACCCTGCGAGGGAGTGTCGACGTGACCGACCACGACAGCACCGAATACGACGACAACGTGCCGGTAAGCATGCGCATTCTGAGCACCCAGGTGCGCGCGCTCCGCGAAGAAGCCGAGCTCACGCAGCGGGGCCTGGCGGACGCGGCGGGCTTCTCCGAGTCCCAGATCGGGAGCGTGGAGCAGGGCCGTCGACCGCTGAAGATGGACCTTGCGGTGCAGCTGGAGAAGGTGTTCAAGATCCCGAAGGTGTTCAGCTCGGTGGTGGAGGAGCAGCTGAAGGAGCCGCATCCGTCATGGTTCCAGCCGTTCGCGGACGCCGAAGCGGAGGCGGTGGCGTTGTCTGTGTACGGCAATATGCTGATCAACGGACTGCTCCAGACGGAGGAGTACGCCCGTGCCGTCCACCTGGCCTACCGCCCCGCCCTGGAAGACGAGGAGGTGGAACGACGGATTGCGGCTCGACTGGCTCGGCAGCAACTCCTCACTCGTAAGCCCACAGCCCACCTGAGTTTCGTCCTCGAAGAGGTCACTCTGCGTCGCCCTGTCGGGGGCCAGGAGGCGATGCGGAAGCAACTGGACTACTTGCTTGAGGTGACCCAGCTTCGCCACGTCGAGATCCAAGTGATGCCCACCGAGCGCGCCGGCCATGCTGGGTTCGGTGGTCCGTTCACCCTGGTCGAGCCACCAGGCAAGGACATGTGCGCGTATCTCGAAGTGCAGGACAAGGGTCAGTTGATCACCAGCCGACGGACGGTCAGTCAGCTCGCAAGGCGGTATGGAATCCTCCAGAGCCAGGCCCTTTCCCCCGAGGAATCCGCCGAGTTCATCCAGCAGTTGGCGAACGGAGAGAGATGAACGACCTCACATGGTTCAAGTCCAGCTACAGCGGCGGAGGCGGCCAGGACTGCCTTGAAGTCGCGTACGACTGGCACAAGTCAAGCTACAGCGGTGGCGACGGCGGCGAGTGCGTCGAGGTCGCCGCCCACCCCACCGCCATCCACATACGCGACTCCAAGCACACCCCCGCCACCGGCCCCGTCCTCGACGTCGCCCCCACCCCCTGGGCGGCCTTTGTCGCCTACGCGGCCGCCCCGGTCCCCGAGCATGGCGGATGAACTGAGGAACGAGATCCGGACTCTGGCGCGGACGGCGTTCGCGAGTCTGCCCGCTGCGGACTACAGCGGCTACGCGCTCTACTCCGATGCCGATGCGATGACCGTGTGCTGTGCGGCCAACACCCGAGCGCACCTGGCCCGGATGCAGGCCGACGATCCGGAGGACGCCGAGTACTACCGCTGGAGTCCTGCGGAGTGGGCGCTGGAGGGCATCGCGTCCGATCTGTTCGAGCACCTGTGCGTGCGGCTGCGGAACCGCACTCTCGCTGGCGTCGATCAGCGTGACGAGGTTTACGAGGCGTGCGTGGCGGCGTTGGCAGACCTGGTCGTCGAAGGCTCGTTCGGCGACGGAGCGGCGGCAGTGGTGGTGTTCGCCGTGTCCGACGCCGACGAGGCCGAGCGGGAGGTCGGGTGGCTGAACCGGCTCAACCCGCCGGGCATCGCGGCCGTGCACGCCCGATGGCGTACGGCGGCGGAGCGGTGACCGCCGCGCTGTCCGGCACGGGAGGGGAGATGTCTCCGCGGAGTCCGGCGAGCTGACCGGACGGGATCTCTACGGACTCCGCAGGCATTGGCTCGAGGGGCCCCAGGGTTTTACACGGGCGGGAACCCGGCGGCGGAATTCGACATCTCCGCATGTGAGATCGCGACCTCGCTCCCATAACCCACCGAACGGAAACAAACCATGGGAAAGCACCGCAAACCGCCGGATTCGCGCACCGCGCGCCGGATGGGCCTGGGCGTCGCCACCGCAACCCTCGGAATCACCGGCCTCGGCCTCAGCGCCACGACCGCGCAGGCGGCGACTACCGTCCCTGCCGCCAGTTCCTCCGATCCCTCCGTGGACGAATTCTTCCAGAGGTCCTACGAGAAGTGCCTCGACGACCAGCGTTCCGGCAGCCTGGCCTTCGAGGAGCAGCTCGACGCCTGCACGGGCAAGCTCCGGGAAGGCCCCGGCGCCCCCGATGCCGACCACCCCGGCGCGGACTTCGACCGTGCGACGTACCAGAAGGTCGCACAGCTGCCCAATGACCAGTTCATCGAGGTCAGAAACAAGGTGCTGGACGCGGCCCCGGATGGGGAGCTGCAGCGAAGCTTCTACTCCAACGGCTGCACCGCCATCCCGGCGGACACCATCTCGCAGCAGACGATGGACGCATGCATTCAGCACGACTTCCGCTACACGGTCGGCCCGAACGTCTACCAGGACGACCCCGAGGCGGCAGACAAGGAAAGGAAGGAAGCCGACAAGCAGCTCGGCGACAACATCGGAGGCCGGGCAGGGGACCTGTTCAATACGGGCACCCAAGTGGCGGGCAATTACTTCTTCCAGCCCACCCCCACCGGAGAGCAGAACGCCAGCGAGCTGCTTCCCTGACTGACGCCGGAAATCCACCGGTAGGAGGCACGGCTGCTCGCCGTCGCGCCGGACACCCCCGCCCGGAGCGACGGCGAGCAGCCCCTCGGCCTGAACCGCGCCGGGCATACGCGATGATGGACATATGCAACGACTTGATGTCTGGACCTGGTGGAAGGAAGTCGCGGTCGCCAGCGTGGTGACCCTTGCCGCCTACGTCGCGCTGACCGCCGTAGCCGTGGTCGTGGCAGGCCGCGACTACTCCGCCACGGACGACGACTCGGGCTGGCTGATCTTCGGCCTCGCCGCCTGTGCGGGTGGCTGGGCGTCCGCCCGCTACGGCTCAAGGCGCCGCGCCTGAGCCGAGGACGCCGATCAGCCCCCTGGGCGAGGCCGGCCGCCCAGCCCGCCTACTGGTCCGGCCCGGTGCCCGCGGCGTCGACGAGCGCCTGGAACAGCCGCCGCGGGTCCTCTGCCAGCCGGTTGCAGACGTAGAGCCACCACTCGGTGCCGAAGACGACGTACTCGCGCGTCGGGTGGCCGCGCTCGGCCATCGCCGCGATGCGGTCGGGCCCCAGACCGAGCAGGGTCTCGAACTCCCAGGGCGCGTCCTCGCGCCCCGCCCCGCCGAGCAGTTCGTCGATCCGGTGGATCAGCTCCCAGTCGTGCGTGGCGTACGAGCACGCATGGCCGGAATCCGCGAGCTGCTCCGCGTAGCGCATGTACGCGGCGGGGAGCGCGGCGTCCTCGCGGGCCAGGGCCGCTGTCTCCGGTTCCAGGAACGCGCCCTTGACCAGGCGGATGCGGCCCGGCAGTGCGAGCAGCGCCGGGAGGTCCTCAGCCGTGCGGTGCAGCCTCGCCTGGACCGTGATCCCGACATGGTCGAATCGCTCGCACAGCCTGCGGTGCACGGCCAGCACCGCGTCCGTGCGGTCGGAGCCCTCCGCCGAGATGACCATCTCGCGGCCGGTGTCGGCGGCGGCGCGGGCGATGCGCGTGGCGTTCTCCAGGGCCAGCTCCTCGTCGACCGCCAGACCTATGTGGGAGAGGTCGAGCGAGACCGAGCAGCCGGCGGGCAGCCTGCGTGCGGCGTCGACGAAGACGTCCGTCTCCGCCACGGCGCGCTCCGGGTCGCGACAGCTCTCGCCCATGTACTCGGCGTTCGCCCGGTGTCCTCTGGCAAGGACGTCCGTGACGCGGTCGAGGGCGTCGTCCAGGCTCTGCCCCGCCACATAGCGGCGGGCCACCCGCCGGACGACGGGGCCGAGCAAGGGGTCCTCGGGCACCTGCCACTTCAGCTTCTCGTCGAGGGCGAGGGCGCGCAGCACCTGTGCCGCGCCAGCGGCTGCGGCTGCGGCCGCGTCGTTGTCGGGGAAATGATCGTTGGCGCTCATGGTGGCCAGCATGCCAACCGCGTGCCCGCCGGGACAGTGGCGGAGACGTCTGACTGTGCTCGGCGTCGGGCCTGCCCCCTTCCGCTGGAGGCCTCCCGGGCTGCTGCGCCGCCGGCCCTCGGGCTGGTACGGCCCCCGCCGGTCCCACCCGATCGGAGCCACGCGGGGCTGCTGACGGCGGCTCAGGCCCACGGCTCCCACGCGCTGGTGTCGAACGAGAAGCCGAACGGCTCCGGCAACGCAACCGTGCCCCCGAACTTCCACTCCTCCACGGCCTCATAGCGGCCGGCCCGTCGGTCCGGATTGGCGTAGAGCGTCACACCGGGGTTCTTCGGGTCGCGGTCGATCAGCAGGTAATAGGGGATGACGCACTGCGCATACCCCGTCCACTTCGTCTTCTTCGGGCGGTCCCGGCCGAAGACGGGCTCACGGTCGAACGCCGCGTTGGTCGGAGAGGTGACCTCCACGACAAGGTCGAGCTGGTGCGAGAACGGATGCTTCGACTTCGCCGCGCGTGCCTCGGCCACTATGTCCGCGTCCATGACGATGAGGTCAGGGATGTAGCCGTCGCCGATCTCGACCAGATTCAGGTCCGTGGTCTGGACCGCCCGCCAGGGGAAGGCGGAGTCGCCCGCCTTGGCGAGAATCAGGCCTTCCTGAATGTCGGCCACGATGGCGTTGTGATCAAACGTGGGTCCCGGCGACACGATGATCTCCCCCCCGACGACTTCGACCCGCGTGCCGTCCTCCGGCAGACGCAGGTACGCGTGCAGTTCGTCCCGCACCCACATCGCATACGGCGTATCGGGCAACGTGTAGTGGAAGACCGCCTCTACGGACATCGAGTCACCGCTCCCTCCGTACAGAGCACTGTGGGGCACTACACAGCGTAGTGCCCCACAGTGACAAGACCCTCAGAGCTCGTAGGGCGCACCGTCAGGTTCGGGCCGTCCGACAGCGCCCGGCGGCCGCCCGCCGGCGCGCCCGCCGCCAGGACCGGGACGCTCTGCCCCCGGCCTGGTACTGCGACACCCGCTGCGGACCCTGTGAGCAGCTGCCCACTCCCGGATACCCGGCAGGGTGGACCGTGCCCGGGTACCTTGAGACAGACGACGAAAGGGAAACCTGACCGCCATGACCACGGACCCCGCCGACTCCGGCCCTCCGCAGCTTCCACCCATGCGCACCATCGGAGAACTCCGCGCCGCCCTCACGATGGGCTACGGATTCCCCGGCGACGCTGACGACTTCGAGGCCGAGTTGGCCCGCGCCCTCAACCATGCGGACCCGGCCGACCTCTCCGGCATCGTGCGCCTTGTCGAGGAGTTCCGCGGCCGGATCACGGCGCGCCAGGACCCCGGGTTTGACTCCGCCGTCGCCACCGCTGTCGCCGAGATCGAAGCGGCGCGGGAGGCCACACGTTGAGCTCCGAGCACCCCCACGTACTCGCCGAGATCACCAGCGAGGCCCGGAGCCGCTGTGTCGCCGTCGGCGGCAGAGCACTCGAGGCAGTCGAAGCCCTCCGCGCCGAATTGGAGAAGAACCCCGAACTCGGGCGCCGCGCCACAAGCGCGGCAGGGCGGATGAAGCTGTACACCACCCGCCTCGAAGGAAACGCCGAGCGGCCGGCCCTCACCGTCACCTACGTCTACGACGCCCCGCCGCCCGAGCCCGGCATCATCCGCATCGCCCTCGTCAGCCCGGTGCACTTCGCCGGGGGAGACGGCGAGTTCTGACCGCGTAGCGCCACCCGGGGATCGGCACAGCGGACCCGACGAGCGCGGCGCGACGCCCCGGGCAACAGCAGCGTCAGAGGTTGTTGCGGCGCACCTCGGGCTCGGGCCGTCCGACAGCGCCCGGCCGCCGCCTGCCGGCGCGCCCGCCGCCAGGCCGGGAGGGGCAGGGTGAGGACGGCCATGGCCCGCCAGGAGGTCTGGGCAGCCCTGCCCTGAACAGCGCTGTGGGGCGCTGCTCGGCGCAGCGCCCCACAGATGCCCGAAGCCGTGCGGCCTGGGTCAGGCCCGGGTTCAGGCTCAGATCAGGCCGAGACCGCGGACCGCCTCGCGCTCCTCCTCCAGCTCCTTCACCGACGCGTCGATGCGGGCACGGGAGAAGTCGTTGACGTCCAGGCCCTGGACGATCTCGTACTTGCCGTCCTTGCAGGTGACCGGGAAGGAGGAGATCAGGCCCTCGGGGACGCCGTAGGAGCCGTCCGAGGGGATGCCCATGGAGGTCCAGTCGCCCTCGGCGGTGCCGTTCACCCAGGTGTGGATGTGGTCGATCGCGGCGTTCGCGGCGGAGGCGGCGGAGGACGCGCCGCGGGCCTCGATGATCGCCGCGCCGCGCTTGGCGACGGTCGGGATGAAGGTGTCGGCGAGCCATGCCTCGTCGTTCACGACCTCGGCGGCGTTCTTGCCGGCGATCTCCGCGTGGAAGATGTCGGGGTACTGGGTCGCCGAGTGGTTGCCCCAGATCGTCAGCTTCCTGATGTCGGAGACGGCCGCGCCGGTCTTGGCGGCGAGCTGCGAGATCGCGCGGTTGTGGTCCAGGCGGGTCATCGCGGTGAAGCGCTCGGCCGGCACGTCCGGGGCGGCGGCCTGGGCGATCAGGGCGTTGGTGTTGGCCGGGTTGCCGACGACCAGGACCCTCACATCGTCCGCGGCGTGGTCGTTGATGGCCTTGCCCTGCGGCTTGAAGATGCCGCCGTTGGCCTCCAGCAGGTCGCCGCGCTCCATGCCCTTGGTGCGCGGGCGGGCGCCGACGAGCAGGCCGACGTTCGTGCCGTCGAAGGCGACGTTCGGGTCGTCGGTGATCTCGATGCCGCGGAGCAGCGGGAACGCGCAGTCGTCGAGCTCCATTGCGGTGCCCTCGGCGGCCTTGAGCGCCGGGGTGATCTCCAGCAGGCGGAGGCTGACCGGCACGTCCGGGCCGAGCAGGTGGCCGGAGGCGATGCGGAAGAGCAGCGCGTAGCCGATCTGGCCGGCCGCGCCGGTCACGGTGACGTTGACGGGGGTGCGGGTCATGGCGATCTCCGTAAGACAGCTGGCGGTGGGGGTCGGGTGCCCCTCGTGCTGAACACCCCTTCCGCCCCCGGTCCAGACGTCCGCCCGCCGCCTTGTGAGCCGCCGCGCGCCCACGCCCGAATCTTGACGTGAAGAGATATCCAGCGGTCAGGCTATCCGACCCGGGCCCGCCCCAATCGGTCGACCCTTGTGGCGCGGCTCACTGGGAGGGGTCGGCAGAGGGGGAAACGGGCGGCGAGACAGGCGGGGAAACGCGCGGCGTGCAGCCGGACGTGCCGCTCGCCAGCGTGGCGCAGGCGCGCGCCGCGGCGGGGTCGCCCGCGGCCGTCATCAGGGTGTACGTGTCGGTGTCGGGGGCCTGTCCGGGGGTCGCCGGGTCGTCCGCCGCGACCCGGCTGCTCTGGGCCGCCTCGCCGTCGATCGCGATCCGGACGGTGTCGCCGGGCGCCGCGCCCGAGATGCGGGCCCAGGCCGCTTCGCACGTGGTGCTGTAGCGGAGTTCGACGAGGGTCGCCGTGCCCAGCGTCGTACGGGCGACGGTCCTGGCGAACCGGCCGCCGCAGCCCATCGCCTCCGGGTCCTGGCCTGTGCAGTCCGCGCCGCCGCACTTGACGCCCGGCGGGAGCGTGGGGCCGGCGGAGCCGCCGGGAGACGGGGAGGCGGACGCGCCCTTGCCGGAGTCGCCGCCCCCGTAGCCGCCGAGGTCGACGAGGAGGACCGCGCCGGCGGTGGTCAGCAGCGCGCCGACCGTCCCGGCGAGGAACAGACCGACCTTTCGTCTGCCGCCGTGCGCGCCGTAGGTGCTGCTGCCGGCCCCTGGGGCGGAACCGCGGCCGTCGTGCGGCCCGGAGTCGTACGGGCTGCGCGGACGCGCGCCTCCCCCGGCCGGCCGGGCGGCTCCGCGGCGACCCGGCTGCGGGCCCGGCTGCGGGCCCGGCGGAGGGTTCGTGGGCGGCCCGAACTCGCCGAGGGCCGCCCGCGCCTGCGCGATGCGCATCTGCTCCATCGTCATGTCGTGGCGCATCTCCGCGCGGCTCCACGCCCGCTCGGCGAACTCCCACATGGTGATCAGATGCGCCGGCTCCGCGCCGGTCGCCTCCGCCAGCGCGAGGGCCGCGCCGCGGGGCGCGAGCTGCCGCCCGTCCAGATACTTCTCCCAGGACGTCCTGCTGTATCCGGTGCGATCCGCGACGGCGGCGACGCCCAGCCCGCTGCGGTCGACCAGCCTGCGCAGCTGGCCGACGAACTCCCGGACCTGCGGGTCGAGATCCCCCGGCAGCTCCCTCCAACGAGGCATGCGCTCCCCCTTGTCGCCCGGGCGGATGCCCGGGAGCGTGTCACCGCACTACCGGGTGGGATGCCCGGTTTCAGGGTGGCAGTTCCGGACATGAGGGTAAACAGGAGCGTACGGGTTAATACGCGCGCCCCTTGTGCGCCCCGAGCAGGCTGCGAGGTCGTGCGGGGGCGTTCCCGCGCAACGACGGCGGCCCGCGCCGTGAGGGACACGGCGCGGGCCGGGAGACGGGCGCTCCACATCACTCGCGGTAGTTCAGACCGTCTCCTACCAGGTACTTCGGATAGCCGAACCGCTCCCCGAGCGCGATGAACGCATCGTGGCTCTTCTTGTCGATCTCGACGAAGTACGCCTTCATCGCACGCAGGAACAGCCGGTAGCCCAGGTCGGCGCAGACCTGGGTGACAACCTGCTCCAGTGCGGGCACCAGACCGGCCGCCGGAGTTCCGTACGAGGCGGCCGTCACGGTACGGCTCAGGTCGTCCGCCACCGGACGGATCGCCTGCAGAACAGCGTGACGCAGGTCCTCGTCAGCCACCGGCTGCGGTGACGGAGGCGCGAACGCAGGTTCGTCCTGCCGGACGCGGGCGAGCCACGCCTCCTCGAGCTTCCGCAGCCAGGTACGGGCGTCGAAGCCGTACTCGGCAGGATCGAAGCATCCGTGCGTGGCGCCGAGCCATGCCGTACGGATCGTCTCGTCCGGAAGGGACGACTCCACCAGACGGCGGACGTCCTGCCCGAACTGCCGGGCCTTCGACCGGTCGAACTCTTCCACCGCCGACGCCGGGAGCGTGAGCCACCATGCGGCCGGTCCTCCCTCGGGGAGGTGTTGCTCGGCGTCCTCCGGCGAGAGCGCATCCGGGATGTCCCACTTCGAGGTCACCCAGGTCAGCCCGATGTCCTCCACAAAGATGTCTTCGAAGTACTCGTGCTGTGCTGGGGCTTCTTCCTCGTCCTCGCCCGTCACGGTCAGCGGCCCTCCAGGTAGGCGGTGTAGACAACGTACTTGGACGAGTGCTCCTTCTTGGGCACGTACTTCAGCTGGATGATCACCACATTGCCCGCGTCCACTTTCTGCGGGCCGTTCTTCACCCACTTCTGGCCGAGGTTCGTTTCGCCCCTGAGTTCCCAGCGGATCGTCTTCAGATCGGTCCTCGGGTCGAAGCCCTTGCCCTTGCCGACCTGTTGGGCCCGCTTCTGGATCCAGGCACTGAGCTCCTCGGCCTTGCCCGGCTGCTTGATCCACTGCTTCATGGCCTCGTCGACGGCGCGCGCGGCGGTCGCCTGGTCCGTCCACCTGGTCGCAATGCCGTTCTTCGCCTTCTCCGCCTTGTCCGCCATCTGCCCATCGGACTTGCGAACATGATCCGCCAGGGTGTGTGCTCCGCTGATGCCCTCGTCGGCGACGATGTTGGTGCAGTTGTGGACGAGGACGTCCTGCGGACGCTCGCCTGCGGTGCTGACGTAGAACGTGTGCAGCTCGTCGACCGTCAGGTCGAACACCTCACGCGGCGACAGCCCGTCCCGGTCCCGCAGGCCCGTCACGGCGTGAAGAGTGCCGTCCGGAGTACGGAGCCGGTCGCCCACGCGCAGATCGGCGACCTGGGTCCAGCCGCGGCCTGCCACGAAGAAGCGGTGGCCGACCGTGCTCGTCAGGGAGCCGTCCGCCAGGGTGATGTCCGCCAGCCGCCGGGTCGGGTGCCGGAAGGTGTCCGTCACCGGCTGCGCCGTCGACCGCCCGGTCTCCGGGTCCGCGGCGAGCAGCAGGTCACCCGCCCGCACATCGCGGATCGCCTTGTGCGAGCCGTCCGCCATCAGCACCCGGGTACTGCCCGGGAAGCTGTTGACCTTGCAGGCGGTGACCACGTCCTCGTACGCGTTGACCGTGCCCTGGAGCTTGGCGAGGCTCGCCGGGTCGATGTCCAGGGCCTTCAGCGCCTTGAACGCGTCCGCGACTCCGACCCCGGTGTGCAGCGCCGCGTCCAGTGCGCGGATCGCCTCGGCGACCTTGCCGAACGCCTTGCCCGGGATGAAGTTGGACGCGGCCCAGGCGCAGCCGCTGGCGCTGCCGTGCCAGCAGTCGACGAAGTCCTGGACCAGGACCGCCTTCAGAACCTTGTATACGACGGTCTGCTGGATGAGGTCCCACTTGCTGAAGTACTGGGTGACCTCCTTCGTCAGGCCCTTGAAGGTGTCGGTGCCGAGCAGCAGCGTGTCCGACGAGGGGCAGCCGGAGGCCGTGGCCGGCACGTCGGGGTTGGTGCACAGGTAGAAGTCGACCGTGGCGCTGAACGTCACCTTGAAGGAGACGGTGCAGCCCGTGAAGCCGGGCTCGATGACGCAGTCGTTCAGCTGCTTGGCGTCGGTGACCTCGACGCTGTCCTCGTCCACGACGTAGAACGTGCCGCCGATCCCGGTGCCCGCACCGCTCGCGACCTGCTGGTTGGCCTTCTTCCGCTCGGCGGCCTCGGCGGCCCGCTGGGCCTCCTCGGCGTACTTCTGGGCGTCCTTCGCCGCCTGTTCGGCTTCGGTGGCGGCCGTGTCGGCGCGCTGGGCGGCGGCGCGGGCGTCCTTGGCTGCCTGTTCCGCCGCCGCGGCGGCGTCGCGTGCGGCCTGGGCGTCCAGGGCGGCCTGGTCGGCGGAGGCGCGGGCGTCCTTCGCGTGACCCTCGGCGCGCCCGGCCGCCTTGTCCGCGGCGGCCGCGTCCTGCGCCGCCTTGCTGCCGTGGTCGATCGTCCGCGCCAGTGACTGCGCCGCCTTGGACGCGGCCATGGCGGCGTCCGCCGAGTAGCCCAGTGCCTCCTTGGCGTAGGTGCGGGCCCTGGCCGCGTGGGAGGCGGCGTTCGCGGCGTGCTGGTAGGCGGCCTTCGCGTCTCCCTGGGCGGCCTCCGCCAGCGCCTTGGCGGCAGCGGCCTCCTGCTGTGCGTTCTTGGCGTGGGCGTCGGCGACGGCCTTCTGGCGCTCGGCGATCGACTTGGACGCCTGCCCCGTCAGCACCACCAGGCTCGCGGCGGAGTCGGTGGTGACATAGGGGGAGCCCAGCTGGATCGCGTCGTTCGCCGGCTTGGCGACCTGCGATGCGGAGTTCCCGGCGTCCACGGCGGCCTGGGCGGTGACATGGGCGAAGCCCGCGGCCTTCGCCGACGCCGCCAGCGCCTTGCCCGCCTCCTTGCTCGCCTCGTCCGCGTGGGACTTGGCGGTCTTGGCCTTCTTCTCCGCCTCGTCGGCCAGCTCCACCGCGGTCTTCGCCTCCGCGGCGGCGTGCTCCGCGGCCTTGATGGCGTCCGCGGCGGCACTGGTCGCGGTCTTCACCGCGGCATCGGCCTTCAGCTTCGCCGCCTGAGCGGCGTCCGCGTCTGAACGCGCGCGCTTGGCGGCCGCTTCGGCGCGGGTGGCCGCGGCGTCGGCGTCGGCCGCCGCCTGCGTCGCGGCGTTCGCCGCGGCACGGGCCTTCCCCGCCGCCGCCTCGGCGTCCGAGGCGTGCAGGTCCGCGGCGTCCGCCGCCGCCCTGGCCTCCTTGGCGTTGGCGTCCGACGCACGGGCCTGGGCGTACGCCTCCTTCGCGTCCGCCTTGGCGCGTGCGGCGTCAGCCTTCTGCTCGGCGTCCCAGGCGTCGTCCCGCAGATCACGGGCCTTGTCGCGGGCGCCTTGGGCGGCGTTCTTCTTCTCGACCGCGGTGGCCTCGGCGGCCTCGGCCCTGTCCTTGGCGTTCTTCGCCGCCGTGGCGTGTGCCTCGGCGCTCTTGCGGTGCTGTGCCGCCTCGGCCTGCTTGGCCGCGGCGGTCTCCTTCTCCTTCTTCGCCGTCTTCTCTTCGGCCTCCGCGGACAGCCGCTTCGCATGGGCCTCGGCGGCCGCCGCCTTCGCGGCCGCCTCCGCCTTCAGGGCTTCGGCGAGCTTGGCCTGCGCGGTCTCCTTGTCCTTCTTGGCGTTGTCCCGGTGCGTCTTGGCCGCGTCCGCCGCGGCCTTGGCCTGCTGCTCGGCGATGTACGCCGCTTCCTTCCGGAACTCCGCCTTCGACTGGGCGGCCTGGGCCAGCGCACGCTGCATGATGGTCTGGCTGTCCCCGGCGGACGCGCGGGTGGCGGCCTCGGCGGTCTCGCCGGCCTTCACCATCGCCTCCAACGCGGCGGCCGCGCCCATGGTGACCTGTGCCTTCTGCTGACCGACGAGCAGGCCGCGGCCGCGGGGCGCGCCGTTGCCGTCCGCGATGGCGTAGGCGGCCTTCTCGGCCGTGTCGGAGGCGTCGGCCGCCGACTTCGCCGCGGCGGCCTGTGCCTTGAGTACGGCGAGCTGCCGCTTCGCCGCGGCCCGCGCGTTCGCGACACCCTTCTTCGCCTTGTAGAACTGCGCCTTGTCCGGGTAGCTCAGGCTGTCGGTGCCCTTGTGGCCCGACGGCTTGACCCGGAACTTCTGGCGCGAGGTGCTGCCGCACGTCCACAGCCGCGCATCGGAGCTGTTGGTGAAGTTGGGCAGGTCGAGGCACTTGCCGGTGCCGGTGTTCTTCAGGGGGCTGGCAGCGCGGATATTGGAGTCCCACGTCTGCGCCGGGCTGCCGTTGCAGGTCCGGATCTGGATCTTCCTGCCGTTCTCGGCCTTCCCGCCCGACACTTCGAGACACTTCTGGGAGTTGGTGTTCCGCAGGTGGAGGCCCCGGCCATTGCCTTCCAGCGTCCACTTCTGCGCCGCGGAGCCATTGCACTTGTAGACCTGGACCGGCGTGCCGTTGGTCTTCTTGGCCCCGGCGACGTCAAGGCACTTGCCCTTCGCGCCGGGCACCTCGACGACCACGGGACTGTCGCCGATCCAGCCGACCCCGCCGGCCGACCAGTAGTCCTGCCACTGGGCGAGGTGATCCGCGACCCAGGAGTGCCCCAGCATCTCGCCCAGCGCCTTCGCACCGGCGGTGAGCGCCTTGGCAGCGTCCTTGTTGGCGTTCAGGATCTGGTTGCGCTGCGCTGCCTGGGAGGCGATCTCCTGCTGCCACTCTGCGGCGGCGGCCCCGGTGACCGAGCCCATCACCTTGCTCGGATCGATCGGGTCGCGCCACGCGCACGAGGCGAACCTCGTCTTCAGGTCCTCGACCGCGATGCGGAACTCCGCCGACCCCGGCTGGGGAGCGGTACGGGGGAATCCGCCGGAGGCAAGGAAGATCCGGGCGTTGTCCGCGCCCGCGGGCTCCAACGCGAAACCGTGCAGGTGCTCGAACCCGTCGCGCTCGGCGAGGGCGCGGTTCCACTCGTCGGAGGGCAGACCGGGGTCGGGGTCCTTCCCGTAGAGGGGGTTGCCCAGGTCGTCGACGGCCTTGAGCGTCTTCTCGTCCGCCTCCGGCGTGGGGTCCTCGTAGAAGTCGCTCTCGCTCTTCCAGAACCGGTCGGCGATCCACTTGGTCAGACCGGTCTGGGAGTAGAAGTTCTGCTTCCCGTCCCCAGGCGAACCCGGAGGCCAGTGGAAGCCGGTCACGGTGAAGCCGCCGGGAGTCTCCAGTCCGTCGAGAGGCTTCCCCCATTCGTCCCGCTTGGCGTAGAGGGCGTCCAGGTCCTTGGACGCGGCCTCCTTGTCCTTCTTGTACGCCTGGGCCAGCGGGGTCTTCTCCCAGTACTGCCGGTCGGCGAGTGTGTGGAGCTTGTCCTGCGGCTGGTTGAGTCCGTCCTGCGCGGTGGCGGCCATGGTCGGCCCGCCCAGCCGCAGCACGTCGGCCATCAGGCACTGGTCCTGCCGCAGTTGCTCGGCGGGGGTGTCCTCGAACCAGTCATAGGAGTTGCCCGCCGGCTCGACCCGCTGCGCGGTTTCCTGGCCGAGCGGGTCGGGCTGGACCGCCAGGCCGCCGAGGACGGCCAGAGCGGCTACCGAGGTGATGACGGGGGTGAAAGCGCCGGATCTCGGTGATCTGGCTCTGAGCAAACCCGGTCTGGGGCGCAAGGGTGCATTCCTTCGTCGTGAGCGCAGGCGGGGGGTACGTCCGAAGAGGCGGAGGTGACGCGCGCGGATCAGTCCGCTCGGGTCAACCCGCTGTCGTGAAGCGACGACAGGGGCAGTCGAGGACGCCCGCCGAGTCGGTGGGCGCCGTGAGCGCGGTGGGCGCGGTGGGCGCGGTGAGCCGGTGTCGCGGCATGATGATCAACCTCTCCCCGTAGCGGCAGTGTTCCCCCGGCCGCTGGTTGATGTGCGCGCGCCATGGCAAGCGGGTCATGGCCCGCCATACGCGCCTGATCACCATAAGACACGTGTCAACCCGTCGAACCAACGGGTTACTTGGGCGGATCCGGGATGCACACCCGCTCGCCGCCGTCCGCCGGCTCCAGACAGGCCCGCGCTCCCTCGGGGTCTTCCACGGCAGTCATCGGGGTCACGAGATAGCGTGCCGCGTCCCGCTCGTCCCTGGCTCGTACCTCTTTGGGTTCTGCGCCCGGCACGGTCAGCTGGACCCGGTCCCCCACCTCCAGCCAGGTGGCGCGCACCCACACCGTGCGGCAGTCCAAGGCGAAGCGGAGCTCGATCCGCTGTCCGTCCCTCCCGCGGCCCGTGGCGAGGTTCTCCCGCTTCCCGGGCGCGCCGCACCGCATCGGCAGCGGCGCCTTGCCCTCGCACTCCTCGGCCACACAGCCCGGACCTGAAGGCGCTGCGATGGGCCCCAGCGAGGTCTCCGCCTCGGCGCCGTCGCCGCCGTCCCCCGCCAGGCCGAACGGCACGGCGACGGCGGCGGCCACTCCCAGCGCCGCCGCCGCCACGGTCAGCCGCACCCGGCCGCCGCGACGCGGGCGTCGGCCGCCGTC
>NZ_JARWBG010000031.1:0-91070 GCF_029846775.1 Streptomyces chengmaiensis | reverse complement strand
GAGCAGGCCATCCCGGTGGGCCGCGGCATGCATGACGAGCCGGTGGATCCGGACCGGCTGTACGGCTTCCGGGCCCAGGGGTGGGACGACTTCTGGACGCGGTTCGACGGCATCGCCGAAGCGGTCAGGTTCCGTCAGGAGCGGGCCGTGAAGCAGATGGGGACGCTCGGCTCCGGAAACCACTTCGTGGAGGTGTGTCTGGACGAGTCCGGGGCGGTGTGGCTCATGCTGCACTCCGGCTCCCGGAACATCGGCAAGGAGCTGGCCGATCACCACATCGGAGAGGCCCGCAAGCTGCCGCACAACCAGGGTCTCGTCGACCGCGACCTCGCGGTCTTCGTCGCGGACACCCCGGAGATGGCGGCCTACCGGAACGACCTGTTCTGGGCGCAGGAGTACGCCAAGCACAACCGCGCGGTCATGATGGCGCTGCTGCAGAACGTGCTGCGCAAGCAGTTCAAGAAGGCCAAGGTCACCTTTGAGCCGGTGATCTCCTGCCACCACAACTACGTGGCGGAGGAGCGATACGAGGGCATGGACCTGCTGGTCACCCGGAAGGGCGCGATCCGGGCGGGCAGCGGGGACTACGGCATCATCCCGGGTTCGATGGGCACCGGCTCGTACATCGTCCGGGGCCTGGGCAACGAGGCGTCGTTCAACTCCGCCTCGCACGGCGCGGGCCGGAAGATGAGCCGGAACGCGGCCAAGCGCCGCTTCTCCACGCGGGACCTGGAGGAGCAGACGCGAGGCGTGGAGTGCCGTAAGGACTCCGGCGTCGTGGACGAGATCCCCGGCGCCTACAAGCCCATCGAGAGGGTCATCGACCAGCAGAAGGACCTGGTCGAGGTGGTCGCCAAGCTCAAGCAGGTCGTCTGTGTGAAGGGCTGACGTCCAACATTCCACGTGAACGACACGCCCCGGACTCCGCGTCCGGGGTTTCGTCGTCCCTTCCGATTGCAGACGGATCTTCTGAATTCGCAGCGTCCCTCGGCACACAGGCTGAGGGACGCTGTCGCTTTTCAAGGGAGTGCTGCGATAAGCGTCTTCACCGCGTCTGACCTGCTTTTCCTTGCCGATGGGGCCTTGCGTAACCGACGGCGGTCCACACCTGGTCCACTGCGACCGCAGCACCCGGGTACGTCAGCTGAGCGACTTCTCAATGGCCTCGAAGATGTCGGCGTCGGTCTCCTGCTGCCAGGACGGAAGGTCCGGCCAGTCAGCAACGTACCCCGGCTTCGGGTTCTCGAAGTGCTTGAACATCTGGGCGGTCCAACAGGTCGCGACGAAGCGGCTCTTCTGCTCGCGGGTCAGCCGGGCTGTGGTGCCGCCGCTGATATCGATGAACTGGCGGACCTGCTCGTACACGGAGCCTGCGGCCTCGCGTTCCCACTGCGGTGTGTCCGACCAGGGGGTCACGTAGCCAGCCTTCGGCTCGCCGGGGAAGTGCTGGTGCACTCCCGCGATCCAGGCTTCGCGGAACAGTCGTGCGCCTTCGGTCTGCGACATGGCAACCCTTCTCGTCACGGCGTCCTCAGCATAGAGATCTCCGCCCCCAACTCCGCTACGCGGTGGTCCCGGCGCAGGGGGCCGAACTCGTCGCACAGGCTCCGGAGTCTACGGGCGACGTACCCGGACGATGATGCGCGGGCGAGGCCCAGGGCTTCCCGCGCATACGTGATCACTTGTTCCGGATCGCGGCGCTTCGCCCCGACGATGGCCAGGTCGACGAGAACGGCTCCTCTGCGGCGGTACGAGTACCCGGGAGCCAGCGAGGTCTGGTCCAACGCCTGCTTCAGTGCGTGCTCCGCCAGATCGAGGCGGCCGAGCTGTACGTACCGTGCTCCACGCTCCTCAGCCAGACGGGTGCCGTCGAACCGGAGCCATCCGCCGTTCGCGCTGTCTTCCGGCAGGCGCTGGACCTCCTCGGCCTGGGAGAGAGCTCGCTCGCATCCCCCCAGGTCGCCGAGGCCGGGCCACCGCCATGGCTGTGGACGGCCTGGCCTTCCTTCACACCCGGATGCAGGCTGGCCGGTGCGGCCCCGTCCTCGCGGCAGCCGTCGAAGTCCGCATCGTGGGCGCGATCGGCCCATGGAAGTACGCCCCGACGCCATCGGACGCCCCCAACTCCTTCCCCAGTACTTCGCCGTACTGCCCGAAACCCGAGGGCAGGGCTTGGGCCGTGCCCTGTGGCGAGCAGCCATGCACTGGGGCCAGTCCCACGGTGCCTTCTACCAACTCCTCCAGACCGAAGTCGGCGGCCCTTCCGACAACCTGTGCCAAGCCGAAGAACTCACCTCCCTCGGCTTCACGCACACCACACGGGCGTAGCAGCCGGGCGCTCGCACTCCGTCCACCGCGCGCTATGACCGTTCCTTCTGGCAGGCGCGGGACTACGGCATCATCCCGGGTTCGATGGGCACCGGCTCGTACATCGTCCGGGGCCTGGGCAATGAGGCGTCGTTCAACTCCGCCTCGCGCGGCGCGGGCCGGAAGATGAGCCGGAACGCGGCAAGGCGCCCGCTTCTGCACACGGGACCTGGAGGAGCAGACGCGGGGCGCGGATGGACACGATGTGTATCGCACGCGCAGCCGCGGATGCCGGTCCGTCGAGCGTTTTACGGACCCTCGCTAGGGATTTTGCGCTTGGCGGCTTTTCAGGTGATTTTCAGGTGATTCAGGAGTTCAGGGGGACGCATGTCGTATGTAGAGGTGCCCGGTGCGAAGGTGCCGATCCGGATGTGGNATGTGTATCGCACGCGCAGCCGCGGATGCCGGTCCGTCGAGCGTTTTACGGACCCTCGCTAGGGATTTTGCGCTTGGCGGCTTTTCAGGTGATTTTCAGGTGATTCAGGAGTTCAGGGGGACGCATGTCGTATGTAGAGGTGCCCGGTGCGAAGGTGCCGATCCGGATGTGGACGGACCCGTCGACGGTCGAGGGCGTCGCCATGGAGCAGCTGCGGAACGTCTCCACACTGCCGTGGATCAAGGGTCTCGCCGTCATGCCCGACGTCCACTACGGCAAGGGCGCGACGGTCGGGTCGGTGATCGCGATGCAGGGCGCGGTCTGCCCGGCCGCGGTCGGGGTCGACATCGGCTGCGGCATGTCCGCGGTGAAGACCTCCCTCACCGCGAACGACCTGCCCGGCGACCTCTCCGGCCTCCGGTCCCGCATCGAGCAGGCCATCCCGGTGGGCCGCGGCATGCATGACGAGCCGGTGGATCCGGACCGGCTGTACGGCTTCCGGGCCCAGGGGTGGGACGACTTCTGGACGCGGTTCGACGGCATCGCCGAAGCGGTCAGGTTCCGTCAGGAGCGGGCCGNGACCTCTCCGGCCTCCGGTCCCGCATCGAGCAGGCCATCCCGGTGGGCCGCGGCATGCATGACGAGCCGGTGGATCCGGACCGGCTGTACGGCTTCCGGGCCCAGGGGTGGGACGACTTCTGGACGCGGTTCGACGGCATCGCCGAAGCGGTCAGGTTCCGTCAGGAGCGGGCCGCGAAGCAGATGGGGACGAAGCTCAAGCAGGTCATCTGTGTGAAGGGCTGACTCCAGCACTCCACGTGATCGACAGGCCCCGGGCTCTGTGTCCGGGGCTTGGTCGTCCCTGCCGATTGCGGACGGATCTTCTGACGGCTGACCCCCAGTCAGCACATGCATGCTCTTCCCTTATTCGTCAAGCTGACGCGAATTTATCCCAACGTGGCCACCGAGGGGACTCCCTCTGCGATGCTGGGCTGATCGAGAGGGGCAGCAGCGATGCAATGGAAGATCCACGGGGAACGTCCGATCTACGAGAACCAGTGGGTCAACTTGTGGTTGACCGATGTGGAGCAACCGGACGGGCGCCGGTGGGAGTACCACGTCGTCAAGCTCCGGCACCTGGCCGTGGCCGCGGTGATCAACGACAAGCGAGAGATCCTCATGATGTGGCGGCACCGCTTCATCACGGACGCGTGGGCTTGGGAGCTCCCTATGGGCCTCGTCGAGGACGGGGAGAGCCCCGCCGACGCTGCCGCTCGTGAGGTCCTGGAGGAGACCGGCTGGCATCCTGGGCCGATGAAGCCGCTGATCTACGCGGAGCCAGCGAACGGGATCACGGACTCGCAGCACCACCTGTTCCGTGCTGACGGGGCCACCTACTCAGGCCCGCCCACGGAGAAGAACGAATCCGACCGCATCGAGTGGATTCCATTGACTGACATCCGGGGCATGATCGATCGCCGCGAGATCGTGAGCAGCGGCTCGCTCGTCGGCCTCCTGTACGTCCTCATGGACGAGGGGATCCGCTGACCAGCATGGGGACGAGATTCCGTAGCCGTGACTCGAAGGCCACTGCCACGGGTTCCCGCCGGTACGGGGCAAGCTCGTCGTAGAACTCGCGCAGATGCCCGGCCACACGCTCTGAGGCGACCGAGGAAGCGGGCTCCAACGCGTCCGTCGCCGTCTGGCACGCCTGGTCCAACTTGCCGAGGCTGAGTTGTGTCCGGGCGAGCCAGAACGCGTGGAATGCCCGCCCTCGCTGATTGGCGCTGTTCTCCCGCCTCAAGGCGTCGGCGATCAGAGGCTCGGCGGTCGCTGCTTCGCCGAGCCGGCCGAGCGCGATGCCAGTGTCGACGATGAGCTTGGTCTCGCCGAAGTAGGTCACCCACGCGGGGTCGGGGTCGCTGACCTTGATCCGCTCGAACTGGCGGTATGCCTCGGCGATAGCCGCGTGGGTGGCGGTGTGGCTGCCCAGCGTGGCATGTGCGAACGCCTCCCGTAGTGACAGCATCGACAGCACGCGTGGTGTGGTGCCGTCTGCGGCGCGGGCCTCGTCCTGGGCAGCGTTGACGAATGCCAATGCGTCTCCGGGCCCGTCCTGGTACGTAGCCTGCAAGCTCATGCAGGCCAGCACGTTGGCCATGAATTCCCGGTCGTCGATCTCCCGGGCAAACTGCAACGCCTCTGTGAAGTAAGTCCGGGCCTGGTTGTACTGGCGTGCGTCGAAGTGCGTCCAGCCGGTGAGGCGCGCGAGCTCGGCTGCTACGCCGTACAGGCCCTGCTGGAAGGAGGCGGGGCGATTCTCCTTAAGAAGCTCGACGACGTAGCGGAGCTGCCCCACCACGGCCGGTCGCAGTGCCTCACCTCCGTGCTGGTCGTCTCGTCGCCAGTAGTCCTCGATCGAGGAGCGCAGCGCGTGAAGCGTGGACGGGTTCGGATTCGCCCGAGAGGTGAGGGCAAGGATGCTGTCCACGTCCGAACCCGGTAGGGAGGCCGGCGTCGACGGCGCTTGCGAGACAGGGCGCAGCGGCTCCCTGTACGTGCCCCGGAGCCCAACGGGCGTTTCCCACTCCCGACGCGCGAGTCCTAGCATGTGGCCTGGGATCCGCAAACCGTCGGCGATGCGCTCGATGACATCCATATGCAGTAACTGACGTCGGCCTGCCATGACTTCGCCGACACGGCTCGGTGTCAGGTCGCAGCGTCGCGCGATCATCGAAGGGTAGATGCCCGCACGGGTCTTCACCAGCTTGAAGACCGCCGCGGAGTCGCGGACGCGGCATGCCCTGATCATCTCGGGATGGGTGAGAAGCCCGGCAGGCAACTCCTGCGGGCGGGTTGGCTCGGGCATTGGACAAGCTCCCACGGATGAGGGCCACGCAACGTCGCTGATTCTCTACCTCCCGTGAATTTACCCAAGTTGGGTAATCCGCTGGACCTTCTGGTAGCAGCCCACGGTTCGCGAACCTGATGCACATGGCGAGCAATCAGCAGGCCAGACCCGGAGTCGGCGAACTGGCAATGGACCAGAGGACCGGACGCATCGGTGTCGTCATGGGCGAGATCGGTGGCCGAGTGCAGATGCGACCGATAGGCGGTGGCATCGAGTGGGAGGCCATGCCCGGTGACGTGGTGGCACCAAGGGCGCGAGAGGAACTGAGCGCGCGCCTGGCGGTGAGGAACGGCAATAGCCGGGTCGGGCTGTGATGCGCGTTGTCGGCCGGTATGCCGGGGTTCTGTTCATCATCTGCATCAGCGGTTCGTGCGGATTGGTGATTGGGATGGCCCTCAGTACCAGCCGGTAGATCGACTGGCCCTGGACGGGTGTCGACTACGGCTCCCCCGTCCCCGTCCGGGGTTGGTCATCCAAGCCAGCTCCCGGCCCGTCTATGAGCCGAGCTCGCGGCCTCAGGCGGGCGTATGTGCCCCACACCACCTCACACAAGGAGATGTACGCATGACGGCAACGGCGAACGATCAGAAGACCGGCCGCGCGGTGGCTGGTGAGGAGTGGTTCGAAAGCCTCGCCCACTTCGTGGTCGTCCACAACGGGCAGACGCCCGAGCGTGCCGAGCGGATCGCGGACCAGGCCGTGGCCTTCCTGGTCACCGCAGCCACCGCCACCGTTCCCATGGTCCCGTCCGATGACGTGGATCTCGGCCTCCACGCGCTCATCCTGCACACGAAGGAGTACGCCGCGCTCTGCGAGAAGTACGCGGGCCGCTTCCTGCACCACAATCCGAAGCCCGGCGGCGGCGCGCGTGACCCGGAGATGGTTGCCGCCTCGGCTCACGCGATGAAGGCCGCGGGATTCATGGTCTTTGACGACCTGTGGACCGTGAACGGAGAGAACCTGGCGCAGTGCGACTCGGACTGCGGTCGGCCCTACGGTCAGGCGTAGTCCTCGGCGACGGAGTGCAGCCGACCTCTGCTCGGGGTCGGCTGCGCCCATGAAGGGAGAGAAAGACGTGTCCGGCTTTGCTCCAGAACTGCCGATCGTGGTGCTCGACGCGCTCATGCCCACGTCTCAGCGCCTCGTGCTCAACCGACGGGGGTCCTCGGTCTGGGACGTGGCAGGCGATCGTGGCCGGTACGCGGTCAAGCTCGGGTATCCGATCGAGGCCACGCCGGAGTGGCCTGGCCAGCCCTG
Source organism: Streptomyces chengmaiensis (assembly GCF_029846775.1). Lineage (NCBI taxonomy): Bacteria > Bacillati > Actinomycetota > Actinomycetes > Kitasatosporales > Streptomycetaceae > Streptomyces > Streptomyces chengmaiensis. The sequence goes on along the minus strand of NZ_JARWBG010000031.1, from coordinate 84,159 downwards.
GACGGCTCTCGCCCCGGCCCGTGAAGGCGCGATCCTCCACCGCCTCGGTGTCGATGACTTCGCGTACGGGGAATGGGAGCGCGGGACGTGGAACATCCAGCCCTGGCGCGAGGGACCGGACCTGTACCGGCTCTGGGAACCATGCCGTACGGAGGGCTCGACCGTAGAACCACACACAGGTGTGGCCTTGGGTTGCGTGGAGGCTCTGGCTGAGCTGCATGCGGCGGGCTGGGCTCATGGGGATGTGCAACCGGCTCATTTCATCGTCGGGCCCGAGCGCACTCATCTGATCGACCTCGCGCTGGCGCGTGGAGGGCAAGTCCCTGAGGGATTCGACTTCCCGTTCCGGGGCTGTCTCGTCCACTACGAGGCTCCAGAGATCTCGCGCAGCGTGCTCGCCACAGGGGAAGCCGAGCCGACGCAGGCCGCTGACGTCTACGCCCTCGGTGCGTCCCTGCTGATCTCGGCTACCGGTTGGCGGGCGGTCGACTATCCCGATGACGCGCCGCGCCCCGTGCAGCGGCAGGCGATCGCGGACGGAAGGCGTCGGCCCGTGACCGCGCCCGGGGAGCTGGGCGGCGTGATCGAGGCCATGCTCAGTTTTACGCCTGAGGACCGGCCAACCATCTACGAGGTGGGCAAAGCGCTGAGCTGCGGCTGAAGGGCTGAGCGGCGTGAAGGGCTGAGCGGCCGCACGCGACCTCAGGGCTCGCGGTGGACCTTCGTGTTGGAGGCCTGGGCGCGCGGCCGGACCACCAGGAGGTCGACGTTGACGTGGGAGGGGCGGGTGACCGCCCAGGTGATGGTGTCCGCCACATCGTCGGCGGTCAGGGGAGCGGCGACGCCCGCGTAGACGCGGGCCGCCTTCTCCTCGTCGCCGCGGAACCGGGTGGTGGCGAACTCCTCCGTCCTGACCATGCCGGGGGCGATCTCGATCACGCGCACCGGCGTGCCGACGATCTCCAGGCGGAGGGTCTCGGCGAGGACGTGCTCTCCGTGCTTGGCCGCGACATAGCCGCCGCCGCCCTCGTACGGACCGAGGGCCGCCGTGGAGGACAGGACGACGACCGTGCCGTCGCCGGAGGCGGTGAGGGAGGGGAGCAGCGCCTGGGTGACGTTGAGGGTGCCGATGACGTTCACCTCGAACATCCGACGCCAGTCGTCGGGGTCGCCGGTGGCGACCGGGTCCGCGCCGAGCGCGCCGCCCGCGTTGTTGACCAGCACGTCGCAGCGGTCCAGGGAGGCGGCGAAGGCGTTCACTGCCGGGCGGTCGGTGACGTCGAGGGTGCAGGCCGTGGCCCGGTGACCGGCCGCGGTGAGCTCCGCGGCGAGCGCCTCGACGCGGTCCTTGCGGCGGGCGGCGAGCATGACGTGGTAGCCGACGGCGGCGAGGCCGCGCGCGGTGGCCGCGCCGATGCCGCTGCTCGCTCCGGTGACGACGGCGACGCGGCCGTCTGCGACGCTGCTGTCTGCGATGCGGCTGTCGGCGAGGGTGTCGGCGGGGGTGTCGGCGGCGGTCAAGGTCGCACTCCTCGCTTGTGTGTCGTTGTCGTGCAAGTGATCGATACGGCGCTACGCGCCAAAGGATAGGTGAGCCCGCGCCATGTCCGGATCAGCGGGCGCGGGGCGCGTACATGATCAGCGCCACGCCGAGCAGGCAGACGAGCGCGCCCGCCACATCCCACCGGTCCGGGCGGAATCCGTCCGCCGCCATGCCCCAGGCCAGCGAGCCCGCCACGAACACGCCGCCGTACGCGGCCAGCACCCGGCCGAAGTGGGCGTCCGGCTGGAACGTGGCCACGAACCCGTACGCGCCGAGTGCGATGACGCCCGCGCCGGCCCAGAGCCACCCCCGGTGCTCCCTGACGCCCTGCCAGACGAGCCAGGCCCCGCCGATCTCCAGAAGGGCCGCGAGCAGGAACAGGGACACGGAGCGGGCTGCGAACATGAACCCAGCCTGTCATGCCCGTCGGATGGGTCGGTCGGGGGAATCCTGCGCGCCGTCGGGTGAAGAGCCGTCAGATGATATGGGCGAGATGGGTATGTTCACGGCATGTGGTGGAAAAGCAGAAGGCGCACAGGGCTGTGGGCGGTCGCCGGGGCGGCCGTCCTGGTGGTCGGTACGGGTGCGAGCGCGGGCGCGGGCGGCGGCATCGCCCCTGAGGCGGATGTGGCGCACCACGGCCATGTCACCGTGCTGGACGGGCGGCTGGAGGTGTCCCTGCACAGCCGGAGCCACGGCCCCGCCTCCCTGGACGGCGCGACCGTGCGGCTGCGCTTCTCCGAGCCCCTGGCGGGCGCGCAGAAGCTGCCGGGGCGGTGCCTGTGGGGAGGCGACCGGGTGGTGATGTGCGGCCTGGGCGAGCTGCGGGCCGGCGGGGCAGCCCGGCAGGTGCGGCTCGACCTGCGGACCGTGGGCGCGCCGGACGAGGTCGTCATGGAGATCGACACGATGTGGAACGGCGGCGCGAGCGACCGCAACCCGTCCAACAACGAGCACCGGGTACTCGCCCCGGCGACCGGCGATCCCTACGCCTTCTGACGCCGTCGCGTCCTCCGGTGACCGCTGCTGACGGCCCTGCCGGGCGCGGACATCGTCGAGGTCGGAGAGCACGGCATGCGGCGCGTCGCGTGGCGGAAGCCCGCGGTCGTCGACCACCGGCGTCGGGACCTCGCCGACCGCAGGCCTGTCTGCGTCACATCGTCGACCGAGCGGACTCCTTCTGCTCCATGTGGCGCACCGCTTTGCGGACGATCGCCTCCAGCCGGGAGTGGTGCGCGCCGCGCCAGTACACCCTGCCGCAGGAGGTGCACCGCGCGAAGACGTCGTATGTGCGCTGAGTGCCCTGCTGGAGCTGTTCCTGGACGTCGTCCTTGTCGGCGTCCACGAGCGGGCCGTTGCAGGCCGTGCAGCGCGTCCAGGGGGTCAGCGCCGGGACGAACCGGTCGAGGACGTCGTGCAGTTGGGCGTCGGGACGGTCGCTGTAGACGTACGCGCCGGCCCAGATCTCACGGCGGCGCAGCAGACCGCGGTCGCGGGAGAGGAGCACCCGGCGCTCGCGGGCCGAGAGCGAGGCGAGCGCGGCGTCGCCGATGTCCTCGTTCTCGTACGCCGTGTCGACGCCGAGCAGCCGCAGCCGCCGGGCCAGGGTGCCCAGATGCACGTCGAGCAGGAAGCGCAGCGGGGCGCCGGGGACGCGCTGGGGGCGCTCCACCCCGTGCACCTCGACGTGCTCACCGGCGCGCGGGATGTGCGAGACCGGCGTGTCCCGGCCGTCGACGACGAGCCGGCCGACCTCCGTCAGCGGCACCCCGAGCGACTCGACGACATGGCCGAGCGTCGAAGCGCCGTCGGTGACCAGGTCGGCGGGGCCGTCCTCGCGGTGTCCGGCGGGGACGAAGAGGCGCAGCTCGGGGGCGACAGCAAGGGTGATGACCGGTCCGTTCACGCAGCCCAGGATGTCATCGGGGGCACGGCGCGGCCACGTCGTTTCCGCCGACGCCGGGCTCGGACGTGCCCGGGTACCGGGGCCGACGCGCCGGGCCGGGGTGTCCGGGCCCGGGGGCGTCCGGGAGCGGCGTCCTGCCCGATGGGCCGGGGGCGGCGTGTCCGGGGGCGGCGTCCTGCCCGATGGTCCGGGGCACGGTGCCGGTCCGGCCGTCCGTCCGGTCGCGGTGTCGGTCCGGCCGTCCGGTCGGCGGCCAGGGCTCAGGCGTCCTCGCCGGCCGACGGGGCTTCGTCGGTCGGCAGATCCTCTTCGGCCCACAGGTCGAGCCGCCAGTCGTGGGAGCGGCCGACATGGCCGGGCGGGTACTCGAAGGCGCACTCGCCCATCAGCGAGAAGCCCGCGTTGCGGCACACCCCGTTCGACGCGGCGTTGTCGACGGACGGGAAGGCGTGCAGATAGCGGTGCCGGTGCGCGGCCCTGGCCGTCCGTACGACCGCGAGGGCCCCCGCCGTGGCCAGACCGCGCCCCTGGTGGGCGGGCAGCACCGTCCACCCCGTCTCGTACACGGTCCGTCCATGCCAGTTCTGCTCCCAGTAGCCGACCGTGCCGACGGCTGCCCCGTCGGCCTCGGCCACGATGGAGAACATCCGGCCCTTGCCGGTGGTGTCCGCGCTCAGCTCGACATACCGCCGATGTCTGCTGAGCAGCTGCTCCTCGGTCTCCGGACCGCCGAGGTGGTTCATCAGCTCGGGTGTGTTCGCCGAGCGGAGCAGTTCGAGGTCAGCTTCCGTCCACGGCTCGATGTGCACCGCCGGGGGTCTGGTGTCCATGCCCCGCACTGTAGGCGGTGGGCGGGACGCCGACCGTGGCCGTGAAGTCGCGCACCAGATGGGCCTGGTCGCTGTAGCCCAGGTCGGCGGCGAGCGCCGCCCAGTCGGGGCCCGCCCCCTGCCGGGCGCTCTCCTGCCGGGCGCCCTCCTGGGACTCGGCGTGCTCCAGCGCCTCGTGGATGCGGTAGCGGAGGATCACCCACTTCGGGCCGACCCCGACGTACCCGGAGAACAGCCGCTGCAGCGAGCGCGGCGAACTGCCGTCGACGGCGGCGAGCTCGCCGACACGACGGATGCTCCGGTCCGTGCGCACCCGCTCGACCAGGGCCATCGCATGCAGCGCCCGCGGGTCGGGGGCGGGGTCGAGGGAGAGCAGGAACGCGTCGAGGGCCGCGACCCGGGCGTCGTCGGTGTCCTGCCGCGGGGCGCCGGGCAGCACCTCGGCGGGGTCCGCGCCCGTCAGCACGTCGGCGACGGGCAGCCGCCGCCCCGTCCAGTCGGACACGGGGCGGCCCGGCGCGAAGGGACGGAAGCCGCCGGGTCGGAACTGGACGCCCGCCACGCGCCCGAGTCCTTGGAGCTTCTGGGTGAACAGCCCGAGTCCGATGCCTGCCGTCTCGCCCCAGGCGGGCTGGTCGTCGTACTGCTGGAAGACGACGTTCACGGAGGGGTGCGGCACGACATGGGTGGCGTAGGGCTCGGGCAGGTCCCAGTCGATGAGCCAGTAGTGCTCGAGGTACGGACGCAGGGCGGGGGCGGGCGCGCGGCGGCGGAAGCGTACGCGGGTGAACAGCTCCTGCGCGTCGACGATGCCCCGGGTGTCGCGCCGCGGACCGGACGAACCGGGCGCACCGGATGCATCCGGCGGGCAGGGCGCACCGGGCCGATCTGGCGGATCGAGCGGGCAGGGCGCACCGGGTGGATCGAGCGGGCCGGGCGGATCGAGCGGATCTGCCATGCCGCGATCCTATGTCGCGTTTGTTCAAGACCGCGGCGGTGCGGCCCGCCTAGCGTCGAGCCATGACGAACGACGAGACGAACGACAAACCCGTCGCGGAGCTGCTGCAGGCCGCCGCGCGGCACGCCGTGCCGGTGGTGCGGGGAACCCGGGACGAGCAGCTGGGCGACCGTACGCCGTGTGCGGAGTACGACGTACGGGCCCTGCTCAACCATCTCTTCCAGGTCGTGATCAACTTCCAGGCGCTGGCCGCCCGCAGGGACACGGACTTCTCCGCAGTTCCCGACGTCGTCGGCGAGGACGGCGACTGGCGCGAGCGCTTCGAGAAGGAGACCGCCGCCCTGGCCGAGGCATGGGCGGCGCCGGGGGCGACGGAGGGCGCCGCGGGCTCCATGGGCTTCCCCGCCCTGACGCTCGCCCGGATGGCGCTGGGCGATCTGACCGTCCACGCCTGGGACCTGGCCCGTGCGACGGGCCAGCGGTTCACCCCGGACCCGGCGGCGGTCGCCGACGTCCTCGCATGCTTCGAGGAGCTGGCGCCGACCGCCCGGGCGTGGGGCGTGTTCGCCGACCCCTTCGAACTGCCGGACCCGGCGTCCGCGTCGGACTTCGAGAGGCTGCTGGCGGTGACGGGGCGGGATCCGCGGTGGCGGTGAGGGGCGGGGGACCGTTTCCCCTCCCATAGCCGGGGGCTCCGCCTCAAACGCCGCAACTCGAACGCCGGCGAGGCTGAAGTCCAGCCAGTCCGGCGTTCGGGTACACGGCCGAAGGCCGTACGGGGGGCCGGGCGGAGCCCCGGGTCCCGGGAAAAGGAGGGACGGGGGAAACCGACCGCTGAGGCCGGACCAGGCAGTTAGGGCCAGACCAGGCAGTACGGCTGATGCCCCGCCTCGTGCAGACGATGGCTGAAATCTTGCCATTCATGGAGCAGTTGATAGACGTCGAACGCATCCCGCGGCCCACCCCTGTCCGGCACCGTCGACCAGATGAACGCCGCCGCGCCCACCGATTCCTCGCCGACGTCACGCAATGGGTCGACCGTCGTCATCGGAAGCTTGACCACCGCGTAGTCCGGGTGCAGCACCACCAGCTCCAGCGGCGGCACCTTGTGCAGCGGCATGCCCTGGATGCCGGTCAGCACCATCGCGGCTATCGTCTCGGGCTTGATCTTGGTGAACATCCCGCCCATGCCGAGCTCGTCCCCGCCCAGCTCCTCAGGGCGCATCGAGATCGGCACACGGGCAGCGGTGGCCCCGTCGGGAGCCCCGAAGTACTTGTAGGTCACCCCCACTCGGCCGCTCCTGCTTCCTGCGGGCTCTTCCGCGCCGTGCCGCCGGTGCTTACCCCGCCGGGCAGGCTCAGGACCCAGATCGTCGGTCCCCTCGCCCAGTCCGCCACCGCGATGCATATCTCCACCCGACCACTCGCAGCCCCCGCCGCGCAACCCGATCATCGTGACAAACACCTCCCCCGACAACGTGCGGTGAAACACCCGTCCTCGGAGAACGTCCCGGCCTCTGCCACCATGGATTCCGTGAGCTTTCCCTATGACGCCCCAGTTTCGCAGACGCTCTTCGACCGCGCGTCCCTCGTGACGCCCGGCGGCGTGAACTCTCCCGTCCGCGCCTTCCGTGCCGTGGGCGGTACGCCCCGGTTCATGGTGTCCGGCGACGGCCCGTACCTCACCGACGCGGACGGCCGTGAATACGTCGACCTCGTCTGTTCCTGGGGACCCATGATCCTCGGGCATGCCCATCCGGCCGTCACGGAAGCCGTCCAGACGGCCGTGGCCCGCGGCACGTCCTTCGGGACGCCGGGAGAGGGTGAGGTCGCGCTCGCCGAGGAGATCGTCGCGCGGGTGACGCCGGTTGAGCAGGTGCGGCTGGTGTCCAGCGGCACCGAGGCGACGATGTCCGCGATCCGGCTGGCCCGCGGATTCACCGGCCGCGCCAAGGTGATCAAGTTCGCGGGGTGCTACCACGGTCATGTGGACGCGCTGCTCGCGGCCGCCGGTTCCGGCGTGGCCACCTTCGGACTGCCGGACACGCCGGGTGTCACCGGCGCACAGGCGGGTGACACCATCGTGCTGCCGTACAACGACCTGGACGCCGTGCACGCCGCCTTCCACGCGCACCCCGGCGAGATCGCCTGTGTGATCACCGAGGCGTCGCCGGGCAACATGGGCGTCGTCCCGCCCCGCGACGGCTTCAACGCCGGGCTCAAGGCCGCCTGCGAGAAGAACGGCGCACTGTACATCTCGGACGAGGTGATGACCGGCTTCCGCACCTCCAAGGCGGGCTGGTACGGCATCGACGGCGTCGCCCCCGACCTGATGACCTTCGGCAAGGTGATGGGCGGCGGCTTCCCGGCCGCGGCGTTCGGCGGGCGCGCCGACGTGATGGCGCACCTCGCACCGGCCGGGCCGGTCTACCAGGCGGGGACACTCTCCGGGAACCCGATCGCCACGGCCGCGGGCCTGGCGCAGCTGAAGCTCCTCGACGACGCCGCGTACGAGAAGGTCGACGCCGTCTCGGAGGAGATCCAGGGCCTGGTGACGGGCGCGCTCGCCAAGGAGGGCGTGGCGCACCGGCTGCAGGCCGCGAGCAACATGTTCTCCGTGTTCTTCACGGACCGCGAGGTGCGCGACTACGAGGACGCCAAGGGGCAGGAAGCTTTCCGCTTCAATGCGTTCTTCCACTCGATGCTGTCGAACGGGGTGTATCTGCCGCCTTCGGCCTTCGAGTCCTGGTTTGTCTCGACCGCGCACGACGACCGGGCGATCGAGCGGATCGCGGCCGCGCTGCCCGCCGCCGCCCGCGCCGCCGCGGAGGCGGTCGCATGACGGACGGTCGTATGGCGGGCGGTCGTATGACGGACGGTCGTATGGCGGGCGGACTGCGGAGCGGGCTGGCCGACGGGTTGTCCGGCGAGGGGTTGTCCGGCGACGAGATCACCGTGGTGCATCTGATGCGCCACGGCGAGGTGCACAATCCGGACGGCGTGCTGTACGGCCGCCGACCCGGCTACCACCTCTCCGATCTCGGCCGGCAGATGGCCGACCGCGTCGCCGACCATCTCGCCTCCCGCGACATCACCCAGGTCGTCGCCTCCCCGCTGGAACGCGCGCAGGAGACCGCGGCGCCCATCGCCAAGGCGCGCGGACTGATCGTCGACACCGACGACCGCCTGATCGAGGCGGGCAACGTCTTCGAGGGCAAGACCTTCGGCGTGGGGGACGGCGCGCTGCGCCGGCCCGCCAACTGGAAGCATCTGACCAATCCGTTCCGCCCGTCCTGGGGGGAGCCGTATATCGAGCAGGTCGTACGGATGATGGGCGCGCTGAGTGCGGCGCGGGACGCGGCGCGGGGCCATGAGGCCGTGTGCGTCAGCCACCAGCTCCCGATCTGGATCGTGCGGAGCTTCGTGGAGCGGCGGCGGCTGTGGCACGACCCGAGGCGCCGCCAGTGCACGCTCGCCTCGCTGACCAGCTTCACCTACCAGGGCAACAAGATCGTTTCCGTGGGTTACAGCGAGCCTGCGAGGGATCTGGTGCCGGCGCATCTGCTGGCGGGGGCGAAGCCGGTGAAGGGCAGGTCGAAGGCGTTCGGAGCCTAGGCGGTCTGTGCGGGGGCTCCGCCCCCGCACCCCGCGGGCTCCGCCGTCCTGGGCCCAGGAGACCCGCGTCCGTCGGTCTCGCGCTCGAAATTAGGCACATGTGTCCGGAACCGCCTGTATCCATCCCGCATCTCTCCCTTTGCCGGTTTGGATGGGCTCTCTTCTCCATGAGGGCCGGATGGGGATGGCGATATGCGCGACATCACTCGAAGGGGCCTGCTCGGGGCAGGTCTTGGGGCCGCTGCGGCGATCGGGATCGCGGGGTGCGGGTCCGGGGCCGACGGGGGCGGGAGGAGCGGCACGGGAAAGGGCGGCGGCACAGGCGGCCCGTCGCCCTCCGGGACGGGGGGCCGGCCCATCGGCGACGGCTCCACGTCCGACACCGGGAAGCAGCCGAACCAGCCCGACAAGCCCGTTCCGCTGGAGCCGGGCGAGACCCCTCCGCAGTTTGTGATCTTCTCCTGGGATGGCGCGGGCGAGGTCGGCGACGGGCTCTTCGCGCGCTTCCTGGAACTCGCCAGGAACCACGACGCGGCGATGACCTTCTTCCTCTCCGGGATCTATCTGCTCCCCGAGTCGAAGCAGACGCTCTACCGCCCGCCGAACAACCGCATCGGCGCGTCGGACATCGGATACCTCACCGACGAGCACATCAAGGACACGCTGAAGTACATACGCCAGGCGTGGCTCGACGGCCATGAGATAGGCACGCATTTCAACGGACACTTCTGCGCGGGCTCCGGCTCGGTGGGCAACTGGATGCCGGCGGACTGGCAGAGCGAGATCGACCAGGCCGTGTCCTTCGTCACACAGTGGCGCACCAACACCGGGTGGAAGGACCTCGACCCGCTGCCGTTCGACTACCGCAAGGAGCTCGTCGGCGGCCGCACCCCCTGTCTCCTCGGCCAGGACAAGCTGCTGCCCACCGCCAAGAAGCTGGGCTGGCGTTATGACGCCAGCTCGCCCGGCGGCTTCCAGAAGTGGCCAGAGAAGAAAACGGGCATCTGGGACCTTCCGTTGCAGCAGATTCCGTTCCCGGGGCGCTCTTTCGAGGTGCTGTCCATGGACTACAACATGCTCGCCAACCAGTCGAAGAACACGACCAAGGGAATGCCCTCGCGCTACCCGGAGTGGAAGAAGCAGGCCACCGGCGCCTATGTCGAGGGCTTCAAGCGCGCCTACGAGGGCAATCGCGCGCCGTTCTTCATAGGGAACCACTTCGAAAACTGGAACGGCGGCATCTACATGGACGCGGTCGAGGAGTCGCTCAAGCGGATGGCGGGCGAGAAGGACGTACGCCTGGTCTCCTTCCGGCAGTTCTGCGACTGGCTCGACGTCCAGGATCCGAAGGTGCTCGACAAGCTGCGCACTCTGGAGGTCGGGCAGTCCCCGGCGGGCGGCTGGAACGCCTTCCTCAAGGCCTCTTGACAAGGGGCTGTCCGGACGCAGTGGACGTGGCAGGGGGGCGCGGAAGATCGCCCGAGGGCGCATGCGAAACTTTTCACATGAGCCTGAGCCGAGCCCCCCGCGCCGCCCTGCCGGCAGCCGCCGCGGCCGCCGTCTGCGCGCTCGCCCTGACCGCCTGCGGCGCGGAAGGCGGCAAGTCCGGCGGGGGCGGCAACTCCAACTTCGTCAGCGGAAGCGGCGGGGTCGCCACGGTCGCCAAGGGGGAGCGGCAGCCCGTCAAGACGCTCGCCGGTGAGACGCTGACCGGCGAGCGGCTCGACGTGGCCGACCTCAAGGGCAAGGTCGTGGTGCTGAACGTCTGGGGCTCCTGGTGCGGACCGTGCCGTGCCGAGGCCAAGCATCTCGCGAAGGTCTCCAAGGAGACCGAGAAGGACGGCGTCGAGTTCGTCGGAATCAACACCCGCGACCCCGAGAAGGCCCCCGCGATCAACTTCGAGAAGGACTGGGGAATCGAGTACCCCAGCCTCTACGACCCGAACGGCAAGCTGATCCTCAACGGCTTCCCCAAGGGCAGCCTCAATCCGCAGTCCATTCCCACGACGATCGTGCTGGACCGGGAAGGGAAGATCGCGGCCCGCGCCTCAGGCGGGGTGGACGAGAAGAAACTCCGCTCGATGATCGACCCGCTGATCGCGGAGAAGTAGCCGATGACTGACACGGTCGTCGGCGGGGCGCTCCTGCTGGCCCTGCCCATTGCCCTGCTCGCCGGTTTGATCTCCTTCTTCTCCCCGTGCGTGCTGCCGCTCGTACCCGGCTATCTCTCGTACGTCACCGGGGTCACCGGAACCGACCTCGCCGAGGCCCGGCGCGGCCGGATGGTCGCCGGCGCCTCCCTCTTCGTCCTCGGCTTCACCGCCGTCTTCGTCTCCGGCGGCGCGCTCTTCGGCTATGCCGGCTGGACGCTCCAGGAGCACCGCGAGACCCTCACTGCCGTCCTCGGTGTGCTGATGGTCCTGATGGGCGTCTTCTTCATGGGGCTGATGCCCTGGATGACCCAGCGGGAGTTCCGCTTCCACAAAAGGCCCGCCGCCGGGCTGGTGGGGGCGCCGTTGCTGGGCGCGCTCTTCGGCATCGGCTGGACGCCGTGCGTCGGTCCCACGCTGACCGCCGTCAACGCGCTCGCCGCCGAACAGGGCAGCGCCGGTCGCGGGGCGCTGCTGTCGGCCGCGTACTGCCTCGGTCTCGGACTGCCGTTCGTGCTCGCCGCCGTCGCCTTCCGCAAGGCCCTCGGCGCGTTCGGCTGGGTCAAGCGGCACTATGCGTGGGTGATGCGCATCGGCGGCGGCATGATGATCGCGACCGGACTGCTGCTGCTCACAGGTGCGTGGGACACGATGGTCCAGCAGATGCAGGTGTGGTCCAACGGCTTCACGGTGGGGATCTGACCCATGAGTTCCACGAGCAGGACAGAGACGGGCGAAGAGCGCGACGCGCTGCGCGCGGCCGACCTCGGCGACGCCGCCGACCGGCTCTCCACCGCCCCGAAGGACGACGACGGCGACTCTCGGGGCATCGGTGAGCCGGCCGGCGGCCCGGTCCTCGGGGCCATCGGCTGGCTGCGCTGGTTCTGGCGGCAGCTCACCTCCATGCGGGTCGCGCTGATCCTGCTCTTCCTGCTGTCCCTGGGGGCGATCCCCGGCTCGCTCATCCCGCAGAACAGCGTGAACGACCTCAAGGTCCAGGACTTCAAGGCCGCGCACGAGACCCTCGCCCCGATCTACGACAGGCTTCAGCTCTTCGACGTCTACAGCTCGGTGTGGTTCTCGGCGATCTACATCCTGCTGTTCGTCTCCCTCATCGGCTGCATCGTGCCGCGGTCCTGGCAGTTCGCCGGCCAGCTGCGCTCCCGCCCGCCCGGCGCGCCGGGCCGGCTGACCCGGCTGCCCGCGTACACCGCCTGGCGCACCGACGCCACGCCGGAACAGGTCCGCGAGACCGCGCGGACGCTGCTCGCCAAGCGCCGCTTCCGTGCCCACACGGTCGGCGACGCCGTCGCGGCCGAGAAGGGCTATCTGCGCGAGGTCGGGAACCTGGCCTTCCATATCGCTCTGATCGTGATGCTGGTGGCGTTCGCCGTCGGCCAGCTGCTCAAGTCCGAGGGCGGCAAGCTGATGGTGGAGGGGACGGGCTTCTCCAACACCCTCACCCACTACGACGACTTCAAATCCGGTTCGCTGTTCACCACCGACGAGCTGGTGCCGTTCAGCATCTCCCTGGACGAGTTCACCGGCACGTACGAGAAGACGGGCCCGCAGCGCGGCACCCCCCGCACCTTCAAGGCGGACGTCACCTACTCGCAAGGCGACGGCAAGGAGCACAAGGCCGCCATCGAGGTGAACAAGCCCCTCGTCATCGACGGCACCAAGGTCTATCTGCTGTCCCACGGCTATGCGCCCGTCGTCACCGTCAAGGACGGCCGCGGCAAGGTCGTCTTCAACGGGGCGGTGCCGCTGCTTCCCATCGACGACAAGGTGTCCTCCACCGGCGCGATCAAGGTGATGGACGGCTACCGCGACAAGGACGGCAAGCGCGATCAGCTCGGCTTCGCCGCGTTCTTCGTGCCGACGTACGGGGGCAAGGGCAGCGGCCAGATGTTCTCCCAGTTCCCGGGGCTGGAGTTCCCCGTGCTGAACGTCGGCGCGTACCACGGCAGCCTGGGCGTCGACTCCGGACTGCCGCAGAACGTGTACCAGCTCGACACCCGCAAGATGACGCCGTTCAAGGACGCCGACGGCAATGTGCTGAAGAAGTCGCTGCTGCCGGGCGAAACCCTTGAGCTGCCGGACGGCGCGGGCTCCATCACCTTCGAGAAGGAGGTGAGGGAGTGGGCCAGCTTCCAGATCTCGCAGCAGCCGGGCAACGGCTGGGCGCTCGGCGGTGCGATCGCCGCGATCGCCGGGCTTGCCGCGTCGCTGTTCATCCACCGCCGCCGGGTGTGGGTGCGTGCCCGGACGGGCGAGGACGGCGTCACCGTCGTCGAGATGGCGGCACTCGGCCGCAGCGAGTCGGCGAGACTGCCGGAGGAACTGGCCGACCTCGCCGCGACCCTGCACGCCGAGGCGCCCACCGCGGCGCCCGACCCGTCGGACGCCGGGAACACCGAGAACACCGGGAACACCGAGAACGCCGGGAACACCGGGAACGCCGGGAACGCCGAGAACACCGGGAACACCGGGAACGCCGGGAACGCCGGGAACGCCGAGAACTCCCAGGACACCGAAGACCCTGTGGACACATCTGCCGAAGGGGCTGAGAAGTGACTCTCGCCGCCGCGACCAACGAGAACCTCGCCGGCATCAGCAATGTGCTGATCTACTCCGCGATGGCCGTGTACACCCTGGCCTTCCTCGCCCATATCGCCGAGTGGGTCTTCGGCAGCCGCAGCAAGGTGGGCCGCACCGCCGCCGCGCTGACGACGGACGCCGACGCCGCCAAGAGCGCCGCGGGCCCCGTCGTGCAGACCAGGGCGGGCGGCACCGCCGTCCTGGAGCGGCCCAAGGTCGTCACCCGCTCTGCCGCCGGGCAGCGGGACGTCCCGGACGGCCCCGGCGCGCACGGCGGCACCGAGAAGGGCGATCTGTACGGGCGGATCGCCGTCTCCCTGACCGTCCTCGCCTTCCTCATCCAGGCCGCGGGCGTCCTCGCCCGCGCGCTCTCCGTGCAGCGGGCCCCCTGGGGCAACATGTACGAGTTCTCCATCACCTTCTCCACGGTGGCGGTCGGCGCGTACCTGGGCTTCCTCGCCGCGAAGAAGAACATCCGCTGGATGGGGCTGGTGCTCGTCGCGACCGTCCTCGCCGACCTGGGCATCGCCACCACCTGGCTCTACACCGAGAGCGACCAGCTGGTCCCGGCGCTGCACTCGTACTGGCTGTGGATCCATGTCTCCACCGCCATCTTCTGCGGCGCGGTCTTCTACCTCGGCGCGGTCGGCACCCTGCTGTACCTCTTCCGCGACTCGTACGAGGCGAAGCTCGCCCGCGGCGGCAACCCCGGCGGCTTCGCCCGCTCCGTCCTGGAGCGCCTGCCGTCGGCCGCCTCCCTGGACAAGTTCGCCTACCGCGTCAACGCGGCCGTCTTCCCGCTGTGGACCTTCACGATCATCGCCGGGGCGATCTGGGCCGGGGACGCCTGGGGCCGCTACTGGGGCTGGGACGCCAAGGAAGTCTGGTCCTTCATCACCTGGGTCGCCTACGCCGCCTACCTCCACGCCCGCGCCACGGCCGGCTGGAAGGGCCGCAAGGCCGCCTGTCTGGCGCTGATCGCCTTCGCGTGCTGGCTGTTCAACTACTACGGCGTCAATCTGTTCGTGAACAGCCTCCACGGCTACGCGGGCGTCTGACCGGTCGCCTGCGGTAGCGGGCGCGTTCCGTCGGCGTGACGCTGGTTCCATGGGCAGTGAGGCGATTCCCTACGGAACCAGCGAGACCCGCGACGGCGAGCATGCGCTGCACTTCCTGCTGCACCTGCCGCATCCCGTGGTGTACGTGTGGGCCGCCGTGGCCACACCCGAAGGCCTGCCCCAGTGGCTGGCGGTCGCCGATCTGCTGGAGCCGAGGCTCGGCGGAGGCGTGACCCTGCGCTGGCTGGGCGCCGGCGCGGAAGGCCGTCGTACCGTCGTGTCCGGGCAGGTCACCGCCTGGGAGCGGGAGTCCGTCGCGGAGTACACGGTCGAGCTGCACGGACGGGTGCGGTTCCATATGGAGCCGCCGCCCGCCGACTCGTTCGCGACGGTGCTGCGCTTCACCAACCAGTTCCGCGGCGACGACGACTTCCGGCTCGACTGCCTCGCCGACTGGCACCGGCATTTCGAACTGCTGGACGATGCGCTCGACGGGCGGCCCGCGGACTGGTCCGCCTGGAGCCCGGACCGCTGGCAGCGGCTGCGGGAGGAGTACGCCCGGCGGCCGTCACCCAGCCGACCGTGACCAGCCGACCGTGACCAGCCGATCGCGACCAGCGGGCGGTGACGAGTGGGCGGTGACGAGTGGGCGGTGACGAGTGGGCGGTGACGAGTGGGCGGTGACGAGTGGGCAGCCACCGGCCACCAGGGGCCAGCCGAACGTGATCAGTCAAGCGTGATCAGTCAAGCGTGATCAGTCGAGCGCGATCGCGTCCAGCTGGGCGCGCAGATGCGCATGGGAGTCGACGCCGCGGATCACGGTGCCCGGATCGCACTCGTAGAAGTACACCAGCGACATCAGCTCCTCGGCCGGCGCGTCCGCGGGCGGCGGAAGCACCCGGTGCCGCCCCGAACGCCAGCGGCCGCCGCTCCAGTGGGCCATCAGATCGCCGATGTTGACCGTCAGCGCATCGGCCTCCGGGTCGTACGGCGCGTCCTCCCAGCCGCCCTCGTCCGTGAAGATCTGGAGCCCGCCCTTGCCCGACTGGCGGTCCAGGACCGTGACCGTGCCGAAGTCCGTGTGCGGCCCGATCCGGAACTGTCCCGGCTGCGGCTCGCCGACCACCTCGCGCCCCGGATACCAGTTGATGTTGAAACCCCAGGTGGGGTGGGCGGTGTGGCGGGTGAAGAAGTCCTCCTCCTCGCCGAGCGCCACGCCCAGCAGCCCCAGCAGCCGGTCGGAGAGCGTGCGCATCGCGGTGAGATACCGCTCCACGGCCGGGCGCAGCCCGGGAACCTCCCGCGGCCAGGCGTTCGGCAGAAACCACTCGGCGTCCACCGCGGGGTCGCCCGTCGGCTCGTCGGAGGCGAAGGAGAACGACTCCTTCAGATCGGGAGGGGTCTCGGCGCCCTCCGCATAGCCGTTGGCCTCCGTGCCGGGGCCGAGCCAGCCGCGCCCGCCGACCCGCACGGCGTACGCCTCCTTGGCGGAGGCCGGAAGCCGGAAGAAGCCGCGGGCCAGTTCGCGGATCTCCGCCCGCAGCGACCGTTCGACGCCGTGTCCGCTGACCAGCAGGAACCCCGCGGTGCGCAGGGCGGCGTCCACGGCGGCGGCGGTACGGGCACGGGCCTCGGCGCCGCCGGTGAGCCAGGGGCCCAGATCGACCGTGGGGATGCGCGGAACGGACGCGGTCATGGCTGCTTGGGGTCCTCGCCCTGCTCGCGCCGCTTCAGCTCCTCCTCACGGCGGCGCAGGTCCGCCTCCCAGTCCTTGAGGAGCGACTCGTCCTTCTTGTTCTCTTCCTTCTTCTTCTCCCCCTTCTTCTCCTCGCGCAGCGACTGGAGGAACTCGGGATTGTCGTCCGGCGCCACCCATGTGGCGCGGTTGCCGCGGCGCCGCCGCTCGGAGGCGGTGCGGCCGCCGGCCGACGCACCGCGCGTCTTGCCCGCGACCAGCCATACGATCGGCCCGACGATCCAGAAGAGCAGGATGATGAAGACCCAGGCGATCTTGGGCAGATGCTTGGCCTCGTCCTCAGGGGTGTTGAGGCAGTCGATGAACGCATAGATGGTCAGTGCCAGAGGCACGAGGAACATCAGGGCCCTGAGCATGGTGGATGCGTCCCCCAGAGTGCGGCGGCGGGCCTGCGCGGCCCAGGTGACTCGGCCAGGGTATCCGGCCGGTTGTTCCGACGCGGGGCGCGCGCATCCCCCGCATGCCGCTCAGCGCTGTGTTGGTCGGGGGGCGACCCCCGGGCCCCCGGTATGACGGCGTTTCGTTCCATGCGGGGCGCGCGCATCCCCCGCATGCCGCTCAGCGCTGTGTTGGTCCGGGGGCGACCCCCGGGCCCCCGGTATGACGGCGTTTCGTTCCATGCGGGGCGCGCGCATCCCCCGCATGCCCCTCAGCGCTGTGTTGGTCCGGGGGCGACCCCCGGGCCCCCGGTACGACGGCGTTTCGTTCCACGCGGGCCGCGCGCATCCCCCGCATGCCCCTCAGCGATACTGGGGCGCATGGCTTACGACGATCTCCGTTCGTTGCTCAGGGCGCTGGAGCGCGAGGGCGACCTCAAGCGCATCAAGGCCGAAGTCGACCCGTACCTGGAGGTCGGGGAGATCGTCGACAGGGTCAACAAGGCCGGCGGCCCCGCGCTGCTCTTCGAGAACGTCCGCGGCTCCGCGATGCCCCTCGCGATGAACGTCTTCGGCACCGACCGTCGGCTCCTCAAGGCCCTCGGTCTGACGTCCTACTCGGAGATCAGCGACAAGATCGGCGGGCTGCTCAAGCCCGAGCTCCCGCACGGTTTCGTCGGGGTCCGCGAGGCCTTCGGCAAGCTGGGCTCGATGGTCCACGTGCCGCCGAAGAAGGTGAAGGACGCGCCCGTGCAGGAGGTCGTCCTGCGCGGCGACGACGTCGATCTGGACCGGCTGCCCGCGCTGTTCACCTGGCCCGAGGACGGCGGCTCCTTCTTCAACCTGGGCCTCACCCACACCAAGCACCCCGAGACCGGCGTCCGGAACCTCGGCCTGTACCGGCTCCAGCGCCATGACCGGCGCACGATCGGCATGCACTGGCAGATCCACAAGGACAGCCGCAACCACTACCAGGTCGCAGCCAAGCGCGGCGAACGGCTGCCGGTCGCGATCGCCTTCGGCTGCCCGCCCGCCGTGACGTACGCGTCCACCGCGCCGCTGCCCGGCGACATTGACGAGTACCTCTTCGCGGGCTTCGTCCAGGGCAAACGCATCGAGATGGTCGACTGCAAGACCGTCCCACTGCAGGTCCCCGCGCAGGCGGAGGTCGTACTCGAAGGCTGGCTCGAGCCCGGCGAGATGCTCCCCGAGGGCCCCTTCGGCGACCACACCGGCTTCTACACCCCGCAGGAGCCCTTCCCCGCGCTCACCATCGACTGTGTGACCATGCGCAGCCGACCGCTGCTCCAGTCGATCGTCGTGGGCCGCCCGCCGACGGAGGACGGCCCGCTGGGCCGGGCCACCGAGCGGTTCTTCCTCCCGCTGCTCAAGATCATCGTGCCGGACATCGTGGACTACCACCTCCCCGAGTCCGGCGGTTTCCACAACTGCGCGATCGTCTCGATCGACAAGAAGTACCCCAAGCATGCGCAGAAGGTCATGCACGCCATCTGGGGCGCGCACATGATGTCGCTGACCAAGCTGATCGTGGTGGTGGACGCCGACTGCGACGTCCACGACCTGCACGAGGTGTCCTGGCGGGCTCTCGGCAACACGGACTACGCCCGCGACCTGACCGTGGTCGAGGGCCCGGTCGACCATCTGGACCACGCCTCCTACCAGCAGTTCTGGGGCGGCAAGGCGGGCATCGACGCGACCCGCAAACTGCCGGAGGAGGGGTACGTACGGGACGGGGGCTGGCCGGACATGGTCGAGTCCGACCCGGACACGGCGGCGCTGGTGACGAAGCGCTGGAAGGAGTACGGGCTGTGAGCGCCTCCGCCGCAGCCGTACCCGGCCCCGGTCGCACCCGCGCGTTTCTGCGCCTGGTGATGATCGAGCACTCGGTCTTCGCGCTGCCCTTCGCCTATATCGCCTCCCTCACCGCGATGTTCCAGCTCGACCGGAGCATCCACTGGGGCAAGCTGCTCCTCGTCACCATCGCCATGGTGGGGCTGCGCACCTTCGCGATGGCCTGCAACCGGATCATCGACCGCGAGATCGACGCCCGCAATCCGCGCACGGCGGGCCGGGAACTGGTCACCGGGGCGGTCTCCGTGCGTTCCGCGTGGACCGGTGCGCTGATCGCCGTCGTTCTCTTCCTCGGCGCGGCCGCCGCGCTGAACCCGCTCTGCCTCGCTCTCGCCCCGCTCGCCGTGATCCCGATGGTGGTGTATCCGTACGGCAAGCGGTTCACCAACTTCCCGCACGCGATCCTGGGCCTGGCCCAGGCGATCGGCCCGATCGGGGCGTGGCTGGCCGTCACCGGCGCATGGTCCTGGGAGGCGGTGATCCTGGGATTCGCCGTCGGCATCTGGATCGGCGGCTTCGATCTGATCTTCGCCTGCCAGGATGTGGAGGCGGACCGCACCGAGGGCATGATGTCGGTGCCGGCGCGCTTCGGAGTGCCGGCGGCGCTGTGGGGCGCGCGGTGGAGCCATGCCGTGACGATGCTGCTGTTCGTCTGGTATGCGCTGGCGACGGACGCGGGGGCGTTCTTCTGGCTGGGGCTGGGGGTGGTGGCGACCGCGTTCGTGTACGAGCACACGATCGTGCGGCCGCATGATCTTTCGCGGCTGAACCGGGCGTTCTTCACCGTGAACGGGTTCATCGGGATTGCGCTGTTCTGCTGTGCGCTGCTGGATCTGCTGGTGCGGGGGCTCACGGTCTGAGGGCGGGGCTCGGGCGGGGCGGGCCCCCGGGGCGTCAGGCGAGGCTGGAGGGGACGATGCCGTAGCGGCGCATCTTGCGGTAGATCGTGGCGCGGGAGATGCCGAGGTCCTGCGCGGTGCGTTGGACGTTGGAGTTGCGGTTCAGCAGACCGCGCAGAATCGCGTCGCGTTCCAGTGCTTCGATGGCCGTCAGCGCCTTGTGCGAGGACACCCGGCATTCGGGCGGCAGGTGCTCCGCCCGGATGATCCGGCCGGAGGGCCGCCGTGCGAGGTCGCGGATCACCGACTCCAGCTGCCGGACGTTCCCCGGCCAGGGGCAGCCCTGCAGTGTCGCCAGGGCCTCGGAGGAGCAGCTGCTTTCCCCGCTCGGCCGGTACTTCAGCAGGAAGAATCGCACGAGCTGCTCGATGTCGCCGGGGCGGCGGCGCAGCGGCGGCACTTCCACGGACACATCGCAGAGGTCTTCGAGCGGATCGTCGGGAGCCACCATCGACGGCTGGCTCGTCATGATCAGTTGGCCGGTGGCGGACCGGTCCCGACTGGCCAGGGCATCTCTCAGCCGTCGGCGCAGCCGGTCGCTCAGCAGGTGCACATCACGCAGGACGATCACATCAGACGGTCTGTCCAGCAGGTCGCCGAGGTCACGCAGCCAGGGCTCGACGGCGGATGGCGCCTCCGACGGCGGCGGCTCCAGCGTCGCCAGCGGGGCCCCGGCCGCGTGTCGCCGGTGCAGGGCCTTGACGAGGGTGCCCTTTCCGACGCCGGCCTCGCCGGCCAGATGCAGCCAGGCCCCGGAGAGAAGCGCTGCCTCGGCGTCGCCGACCGACCGCCGCCACGGCTCGGACGTGCCCACCAGCCCCAGGCCCGGCCGTGTGCCGCCCGCGGCGGGTGCGGGTTCCCGCTGGGGGCGCCCTGCCAGCCGCACCCGGAAGACGGCGCCCGCGTCGCTTTCCTCGCGCCGGCTGCGGCTGACCCGCAGCTCGGCGACCCGGCCGGAGGGAAGGGCGAGGGTGCGCGTGCCCTCGAACCGGAGGTCGTCCGCGACCTCCCGTGCACAGTCGAGGAGCGTGTAGAGGTCCGGCCCGGTCACGGCCGCGCTGAGCTGTTCGTTCATCATGACCACATCGCGGTTGAGGGCGAGGACGGCGCCCGGGCGCACCGAGGAGCACGCCTCCATGTAGTCCTGGAACAAGGCCCGTTCCCGCCGTGAGGCCAGCGCCGCGATCTCCGCCTCGATCTGGCCGGCCACCGAGCGGGCCAGGGCCATGAGCATGCCGCCGCTCTCCTGGCGGGTCGTCGTGAGGTTGAAGGCGCCCAGCAGGGTCCGCCGTATGGGGTGCAGGATCGGCACGGCCGCGCAGTGGAAGGCCCGCAGCGCCTCGGCGTAGTGCTCGGCGCCGGCGATGGTGACCGAGTGGCCGCTGGCCAGCGCGGTGCCGATGCCGTTGGTGCCCACATAGCGCTCGGAGAACACATGGCCGGGGGCGAGCTGCACCGAGTTCAGCCGGGTGGTGAGTCCATCGTGGGACACCCTCCGGGTCAGCACCACGCCGTTGCGGTCCGTGATCATCGTGGACACGGGATCGTCGGCGAGCTGCTCGTGCAGCGCGTTCAGGACGGGCAGCGCCGCCCGGGTGAGCGGGCTGTCCAGATTGAGGTTCTCCGTGTAAGGGGCCTCCAGGCGGCCCGGCTTGACGTCGTGTTCGATCGAGCGCTGCCAGGACGCCGCGACGAGAGGCCGGGCTGTCGCTCCCCGGGCGACCTCCCGGTAGAGGTCCCGGACGGCCGTCAGCGAGCTGCCGGGTGGACGACGGTGCACTCCCAGCACCTCACTTTCGCATGGCGTACATCACACTCCCCCCGGGGTGGAGCCATTGGAACAGCCTGATGACGGTTCGCCTACGGGTTGTCTCATATTGAGACAACCGTGAACTGATTCTGAGACACCGCCCCGCGCTCGGCCGGCTGTGTAATCGCCGCACGATTGCCCCCCCCGCCGACTCGCAGGGAGCCGCCATGAAGGCCGTACAGGTCATCGAGTACGACAAGCCACCCGTGCTGGTGGATGTGAAGGATCCGGAGGCCACCGGTCCGCTGGATGTGGTCGTGCGGGTCGGAGGAGCCGGCGTCTGCCGCACCGACCTGCACATCCTCGAAGGGCAGTGGAAGGAGAAGAGCGGGGTCGCCCTCCCCTACACCATCGGCCATGAGAACGCCGGCTGGGTCGAGGCGGTGGGACAGGCCGTCACGAACGTCCGGGTCGGCGACCCGGTCATCCTCCACCCGCTGATCACCTGCGGACTGTGCCGCGCGTGCCGGGCAGGCGACGACGTGCACTGCATGGACTCGGCCTTCCCCGGCATCGACGCTGACGGGGGCTATGCGGAGTATGTGAAGACGACCGCCCGCTCGGTCGTGCCGCTCGACCCGTCTCTGGAGCCGGCCTCGGTGGCGGCGCTGGCCGACGCGGGACTCACCGCGTACCACGCCGCCGCGAAGGCGGCCCGCGCCCTGCGGCCGGGGGACCGGGCCGTGGTCATCGGCGCGGGCGGTCTCGGGCATATCGGCATCCAGGTGCTCCGGGCCCTCTCCCCGGCCGAGATGATCGTCATCGACCGGAGCGCGGAGGCGCTCGCGCTCGCCGACGGTCTGGGCGCCGACCACACGTTCCTGGCGGACGGGACCGAGGCCGAGCGAATTCTGGACCTCACCGGGGGGCGCGGGGCGGAGGCCGTCCTGGACTTCGTCGGCGAGGGCGGCGCGGTCGAGACCGGTGTGGCCTGCCTGCGCCGCAACGGCAACTACTACGTGATCGGCTACGGCGGCCGGATCGATGTGCCGACGATCGATGTGATCTCCACGGAGATCAACTTCATCGGCAATCTCGTCGGGTCCTATAACGACCTCTCCGAGCTGATGGTGCTGGCCGCCCGGGGCAAGGTCAGCCTGCACACCCAGCAGTACCCCCTGACGTCCTTCCGGCAGGCGCTGGAGGACCTTGAGGCCGGAGCGGTCCGCGGTCGAGCGATCTTGATCCCCTGACGCCGAAGGAGCCATCACCCATGCGCTACGGATACCGGGGCCTGATCGCCGCCACCGCGGTCGCCGCCCTCACCGCCACCGCCTGCACATCCCAGGGGCAGGCCGAGAACAAGCCCGACAAGCCCCCGCTGTTCAAGCCGGGTTCGGACGTCAGCTACGCCAAGTACGGCGAGGACTACCCGCAGACCACCGTCAAGGACGTCCCCGGCCCCTGCAGCTATGAGTCGATAAGCCGCAGGGACTACTCCGGCCAGAGCCTGAAGATCATCAGCCATGCTGTTCCCGTCATCGGCGAGCCCACGTATCTGCATGCCAAGCAGTTCGAGGAGATCACCGGGGCGAATGTCGAGGTGGTCAACGTCCCCTTCGGTGAGCTGCATCAGAAGATCCTCACACCCCTCCAGGCGGGCCAGCGGGCGTACGACGTGATGTTCTACCCGTCCCTGTGGATCGGCGACCTGGCCCCCTATCTGGAACCCGTGCCGCAGGAGTACCTGGACACCCCGGGCATGAAAGACGTCACCCGGGCCTATATGGACGTCGCGACCTGGGACGGGAAGGTGGTGCAGTACCCGGTGGACGGGGACCGCCACTACCTCAAGGTCCGCTCGGACGTCTTCGAGGACCCGAAGCAGCGGGCCGCGTACGAGCAGGCCACGGGCGAGGAACTGCGCGTCCCCAGGACCTGGGAGGAGTACCAGCGGGTCGCCGGGTTCTTCAGCGGCAAGGACGCCGACGGGGACGGCGAACCCAACTTCGGCAGCGCCGAGGTGACCAAGCGCGACGACCTGACGTTCTCGGCGTTCATCAGCCGCGCGGCGCCGTACGTCAAGCACCCCGACGTCAAGGGCGGTGTGTTCTTCGACCTTGAGACGATGAAGCCGCTGATCAACACACCCGGCTTTGTCCGCGCGCTCGAGGACATGGTGAAGGCCAAGTCCACCTGGGCGCCCGGCGGCGCCAACTTCGGCCTGGGCGACGAGATCTTCTCGTTCGGCGGCGGCCAGGCGCTGATGTCCTACTCGTGGGACGACGCGTTCATCCAGGCGCAGCAGGCCGACAACGAGATCCGCAACAAGGTCGAGGCGGCGCCGCTGCCGGGCTCCGACGAGGTCTACAACCGCACCACGCGGAAGTGGGACACGATGCCCAACCAGGCGCCCTACTTCACCTGGGGCTGGACCTCGGCGGTGGCCAAGGCCGCGCCGAACAAGCAGATGGCCTTCGACTACCTGTGCTTCTTCAGCAACGAAGCCAACACCGCCCTTGATCTGACCATCGGGCGCTTCGGGGTCAACCCGTACCGCGAGTCGCACTTCGACGCGGCCTTCTGGGAGAAGCAGGGCTGGGACAAGGAGGTCGCCGCCTCCTACGTCAGGACGCTCGCGGACATGGAGAAGAGCGACAACCGTCTCTTCGACCTGCGCGTGCCCGGCGTCAGCGGCTATATGTCGGCCTTGGCCAGCGGCGTCGCCGCCGCCATCGCGGGACAGAAGGACCCGCAGCAGGCGCTGGACGACGTCGCCAGGGAATGGGCCAGGATCACCGACCAGATCGGCGAGGAAAAGGTCCGCGCGGCCTATCGCAATGTCGTGTCCCTCGAGGACCGCGACCACTCCTGACCGATCGCAGGACGTCCCCCGGGTGGGCTTGCCCGGCCTGGGGCCCACCCGGGGGCGCCTGCCACTTCCGCAAGGAGAGCCATGGACGCTCTGCGTCGGCACAAGAGTATGTTTCTGCTCCCCGGGCTGCTCACGCTCGTCCTGATCATCATCTTCCCGCTTCTTTTCACCATCCGCGTCAGCTTCTCCGGCTGGAACGTCAGCAGCCCCGAGATGGACTTCATCGGCGGGGCCAACTACACGGCGATGCTGGACGACGGCCGTTTCTGGGCCTCGATCCTGCGTCTGATCGTGCTGGCGGGCGGCACCGTGCTCATCCAGTACGTCATCGGGTTCGCGATGGCCCTGCTGGTCTGGCGTGAGGCGCGAGGCCGCCGGCTGTGGCGGGTGCTGTTCCTGGTGCCCATGATGACCACCCCCGTGGTGATGGCCGCCATCTGGCAGACCATCTTCCATGAGTCGCTGGGGCCGGTGAACGACCTGCTCGGGCTGGTGGGGCTGCCCAAGGCGGCCTGGCTGACCGAGTCCGGGCCGGCGCTCGTGGCGCTGATGACCGTCGAGGTCTGGCAGTGGACGCCCTTTATGTTCCTGCTGCTGCTGGCGGGCCTGCTGAGCCTGCCCAAGGAGCCGTTCATGGCCGCGGCGATCGACGGCGCCTCCACCTGGCGCACCTTCTGGAAGGTGACGTTCCCGCTGATGGCGCCGGTGTCGGTCGCGGCGCTCATCATCCGGATGATCGAGGCGTCGAAGCTGTCGGACAGCGTCTATGTGCTCACCTCGGGAGGGCCGGGATCCGCCACGGAGAGCCCGGGCTACTACCTCTACATCCAGGGGCTCAGGGACCAGCAGACCGGTTACAGCGGGGCGCTGTCCCTGACCTACCTGGTTCTCATGATCGTCACGCTCACGGTGGTCGCCGCCCTGCTCACCAGGGCCTTCAAGCTGAAGGAGGACTCATGAGGCCGCGCCTCTTCGCCGTATTCAAGTACACCCTCATAGCGCTGTGGGCCGGTTTCGTCGCCGGGCCCTTCCTCTGGGCCGCCACGACCAGCTTCAAGGACGTGGGCGCGGTCCAGCGGGGCGTCACCTATCTGCCGTGGCTGCAGTACGAGCCGACCACCGCGGGCTGGCGGAACATCTTCGGCGGAGCCGGCGGCATCGACGTCATGGGCCCGTTCCTCAACAGTCTGGTGATCACCGTCGCCGCCTCGGCCGTCAGCCTCGCGCTCGGGTCGCTCGCCGCCTACGGGCTCTCCCGCTACCGGTTCAGGCTCGGCTTCATCAAGAACAGCGACATCGTCTTCTTCTTCGTGTCGCAGCGGATCATGCCCCCCGTCGTGCTGGTGATCCCCTTCTTCTACCTCCTGCAGTGGGCCGGGCTGCTGGACAGCATCACGGGCCTGGTCATCGTGACGGTGGCGCTGCTGCTGCCGATCGCCGTATGGGTGATGGTCGGCTTCTTCAACGGCATCCCGCGTGAGATCGACGAGATGGCCATGCTCGACGGCTGCGGCCCCTTCCAGGCGTTCGCGCGGGCGATTCTGCCGAACTCCCTGCCCGGGCTGACGGTGGCGGCCATGTTCTGCGCGGTGTTCGGCTGGAACGACTTCTTCTTCGCCTTCCGGCTGACGTTCACCGAGGTCCAGACCCTGCCGCAGGCGGTCGTCGCGCTCAACTCGTCCGTCCCGCCCTGGTGGACCCTGTCCGCGGCCGCGCTGTTCGGCGTCGCCCCGCTGGTCCTCCTCGCGCTGTGGGTGGAGCGCTACCTGTCCAAAGGAAACCTGTCGGGAGCGATCCGATGAACCTGTGCGCCTCCGAGCTGAACCTGACCGTCGACGGCGTCGACCATCTCCGGGACGTCAGCGCGACCTTCCGGCCGGGCCGCCTCCATGCCGTCATCGGCCGGACGATGGCCGGCAAGACCACCCTGCTGCGGGTGCTGGCCGGCCTGCAGAAGGTCGACTCCGGCACCCTGACCCGATCCGGCGTCGACTTCCTGCGGACACCGGTCTGGCAGCGCGACACCGCCATGGTCTACCAGCAGTTCATCAACTACCCCCATCTCAATGTCTTCGACAATGTTGCCTTCCCGCTGAAGCGTGCGGGACTGCCGCGGGAGGAGATACGCGACCGCGTGCGGGACAGCCTGGCCGCCGTCAGCCTCACCGGCTTCGAGCGGCGCAGACCCGCGCAGCTCTCCGGCGGCCAGCAGCAGCGGGTCGCCGTGGCACGCGCCCTCGCCAGGCGGGCCGGCGTACTGCTGCTGGACGAGCCGCTGGCCAATCTGGACTACAAGCTGCGGGAGCAGCTGCGGGAGGAGTTCAAGACCCTCTTCTCCGACCAGGGCGACACTGTGGTGATCTACACCACCACCGAGCCCGCCGAGGCGATGATGCTCGGCGACGAGGTGACCGTCATGGACGAGGGCCGCATCCTCCAGACCGGCACCCCTCAGGAGGTCTTCGAGCGTCCGGCGACGACCACTGTGGCGTCCATCGTCAACGACCCGCCGATGAACCTCTTCCCCGGCCGGATCGAGGGCGGGCAGGTGACCGTGGCCGGCTTCCAGGCCACACACGCGTCCGCGCACCTCGCCGGACTGGCCGACGGCGCCTACCGCTTCGGGCTGCGGGCGACGGACGTCGGCCTGGCCGCCGCCGGAGTCGAAGGCGAGGTGACATTCGTCGAGATCTCGGGGTCCGAGACCTTCGTCCATGTCGCGGTCGGCGAGACGCCCTTCGTCGTCCAGATCGAGGGCATCTACAACATCGGCATCAAGGACCCGGTGCGGCTGCGGCTGCGCCCGGAACGGCTGTTCGCCTTCGACGCGCAAGGCGTCCTGGTGCGGCCGCCCAGCTGCGAACCCGCGAGCACGGAAGGGCACTGACATGGCTCAGCTGGACATCGTCGACGTCGGGCACAGCTATGTGCCGGCGGCCGACCAGGAGGAGTGGGCTCTCAAGCCGCTGCGGCTGACCTTCGAGGCCGGTCGGACCTATGCGCTGGTGGGACCTTCGGGCTGCGGCAAGACCACGCTGCTGAACATCCTTTCCGGACTGGTCAGACCATCGCACGGCCGGGTGCTCTTCGACGGCGTCGACGTCACGGGGCGCCCCACCAGGGACCGCAATATCGCGCAGGTGTTCCAGTTCCCGGTTGTCTACCGGTCGATGACGGTCTACCAGAACCTGGCGTTCCCGCTGGAGTGCCGCCGCTGGGACAGGAGCCGCATCGACGCCACCGTCCGCCGGGTCGCCGAGGCCCTCGACCTGACGGACCGGCTCAGGCAGCCCGCACGGGGGCTCACCGCCGATGACAAGCAGCTGATCTCGCTCGGCCGCGGCCTGGTCCGCGACGATGTTGCGGGCGTCCTGATGGACGAGCCGCTGACCGTCATCGATCCGCAGCTCAAACACTCCCTGCGGCGCAAGATCCGTGAGATCACCGAGGAGTTCCGGCCCACGGTGATCTATGTGACGCACGACCAGTACGAGGCGATGAGCATCGCGCAGGAGGTGCTGGTCATGAAGGACGGCAGAGCCGTGCAGCAAGGCACGCCCGAGCAGCTCTTCGAGGCCCCCGCCTCGACGTACGTCGGCTACTTCATCGGCTCGCCCGCCATGAACTTCGTGACCGTGGAGCATGGCCGGGGGGCCTGCACGCTGGGCGGCCGCCCTCTGGCGATGGCCTGGGACGTGCCCGGACACGCCGAAGGCGTCCAGGCGGGCATCCGGCCCGAGTATGTGAAGGTGGTCACCGAGGCCGGCCCCAACACCTTCCCGGTCCGGCTGAGGGGCGTCCGCGATCACGGCCCGCAGCGGGTTCTCGACGTCGAGCTGGCTGGCCAGTCCCTCAAGGCCAAGGTGCCGCGGGAGGACGGCATTCCCGGCACGCGGGATTTCCTGCTTCAGCTCCCTCGTGCCCGGACCCTCCCGTACGCGGACGGTCGTCTGGTCCTCCGGTCGTAGCCGCACGCGGCAGGCGCACGCGCACGCCGGCCAGGGCGGCTCCCCGGAAGGGGGGCCGCCCTATATGCCGTGGCCCGGGCCCGCGGCGGCCGGAGCCCGCGGCGGGTCGCGGAAGAGGAACGCCGCCCCCGCACCGCCCAGCAGCCCGAACAGATGGCCCTGCCAGCTGATGCCCGCGTCCGTGGGGAGGACTCCCCAGATGAGGGAGCCGTACAGCGCGGCGACCAGCACGCCGACGACGACCTCCAGCGGTTTGCGGTTCACGAAGCCGCGGACCAGCAGATAGCCGAAGAGGCCGAAGACGACTCCGGACGCGCCTGCAGTGATGCTGTTGTCGGGGGAGGTCAGCCAGATGCCGAAGCCGGAGACCACGATGACGGTCGCCACCACCGCGAGGAAGCGGCGTACGCCGGAGAGCGCGGCCAGAAAGCCCAGGATCAGCAGTGGCACGGTGTTGGCCGCGACATGCTCGAAGCCGTGGTGCAGAAAGGCCGCGGGGATGATGTCCCGCAGTTCGCCGGGCTCGCGCGGTGTGATCCCGTACGTGTGAAGTCCGCCGCCGGTCGCCAGGTCGAGGGCCTCCAGCGTCCACAGCAGCGCCACCCAGCCCAGCATCAGCTTGGCCGCGGCCCGGGCGCGGGCGCCGGCGCTCCATCCGGTCGGTTCTGCGGTCGCCATTGACAGACCCTCCCGGTGTCGGCGCTTCCTCCCCCCGAAACGTCCGGGAGACCTTGCACAGTTCCGGGCCCGTCCCGGCGGATAGGCTCATTGGCGTGGAGCCGGTACAAGAACAGCGTCGCCCCTGGGTCGTCGGGGTCTCGGGCGCGTCGGGGACCCCTTATGCGGCCGCCGTGCTGCGGGGTCTGCTCGCGGCGGGCGAGAGCGTGGATCTGGTGGTGAGCCGGGCGGCGCGGCTGACGCTGCTCGACGAGACGGGCATCTCCTTCCGGGACGCGCGCTGGCGGGAGGATCTGGCCGAGTGGCTGGCGCGCGGCGCCGACGGCAAGCCCGACGCGTTCGGCGGCGACGCCGTCGACGTGTCGGACGTACGGCACTGGGCCGCGGGGGATCTGGCCGCCGGGCCGTCCTCGGGGTCGTATCCCGTCAAGGGGATGCTGATCGTGCCCGCGTCGACGGCCTGTGTGGCCGGTGTGGCGCTGGGGCTTTCGAAGGATCTGCTCCAGCGGGCGGCGAGCGTGACGCTGAAGGAGCGGCGGCCGTTGGTGGTGGCGGTGCGGGAGACTCCGCTCAGCGGGCAGACGCTGAAGGCTCTGGTGGCGCTGGACGAGGCGGGCGCCGTGGTGCTGCCCGCCTCTCCGGCGTTCTATGCGGGGGCGACGCACATCCAGGATCTGGTGGACTTCGTCGCGGGGCGGGTGCTGGACGCGGCAGGCGTGCCGCACCGGCTGTACCGCCGTTGGGAGGGAGAGCTGGGCGGCTCTCGTACCGGTTAGCGCTTCTTGGAACGGCGCGGGGTACGGGTCCTGTCGGTCCGCCGGGCGGCCGAGGGCTGGTGGGCACGCGAGCGGTCGGCCAGCTCCTGAAGCTGTCGCATCTGGGCGTAGGCCATCTCGATCGTGTACACGGTGGGTTTCATCTCCTGAAGGATCGTCGTTGATCGTCTGAAAGATTCACAGGGCGTCGACCCTGTATGCCTTAGATTCTACACGTAAACTCGCGGTATTGCTGAACAATGGAAGGCTCAGGCTTATGGACGCCGTGGACAGGCAGCTCATCCAGGCCCTCAGGGAGAACGGCAGGGCCTCATACGCGGAGCTCGGCCGGCTGGTGGGGCTCTCCGGGCCCTCCGTCACCGACCGGATCAACCGCCTCGAGGCCGCGGGCGTCATCACCGGCTACCGCGCCACGGTCGACGCGCCCTCGCTCGGCCTCGGCGTCACCGCGCTGATCGGCATCTCGCTCTCCGACGCCGCCGACCACGAGGACGTGGCGCGCCGGCTGAAGGACCTCGCCGAGATCGAGGACTGCTGGTTCATCGCGGGCGACGACTCGTACATGCTCAAGGTGCGCGCGAGCGACGTCGACGGCCTGGAGAAGACGATCCGCCGGCTGTCGGGGACGCGCGGCGTGTCCCGTACGCGTACGACGATCGTGCTGTCCACGAAGTGGGAGAACCGGGTCGGGGACCTGCCCGAAGAGGCCTAGCCGTAGTCTGGGTGGGGCCCGATTGGTTGACGTATGGGAGGCGGGCGCATGGACGCTGGACTCAAGCGCGAGCTGGAGGAGAAGGTCCGCTCCGGCGAGCGGCTGACCCGCGAGGACGGCATCGCGCTGTACGAGTCGGACGACCTGGCCTGGCTCGGCGGACTCGCCCACGAGGTGCGCACCCGCAAGAACGGCGACGTCGTGCACTTCAACGTCAACCGCCATCTGAACATGACGAACGTGTGCACGGCGTCCTGTGCGTACTGCTCCTTCCAGCGCAAGCCGGGGGAGAAGGACGCCTACACCATGCGCATCGAGGAGGCCGTCCGCCTCGCCAAGACGATGGAGAGCGAGAACCTCACCGAGCTGCACATCGTCAACGGGCTCCACCCCAATCTGCCGTGGCGCTACTACCCGCGCTCCCTGAGCGAGTTGAAGAAGGCGCTGCCGAACGTCTCGCTGAAGGCGTTCACGGCGACCGAGATCCACCACTTCGAGACCATCTCGGGGCTCTCGGCGTCGGAGATCCTCGACGAGCTGATCGAGGCGGGTCTGGAGTCGCTGACCGGCGGCGGCGCCGAGATCTTCGACTGGGAGGTGCGGCAGCACATCGTCGACCACCGCACCCACTGGGAGGACTGGTCGCGCATCCACCGCCTGGCGCACGAGAAGGGCCTCAAGACGCCGTGCACGATGCTGTACGGCCACATCGAGGAGCCGCGGCACCGGGTCGACCACGTCCTGCGGCTGCGGGAGCTCCAGGACCAGACCGGCGGCTTCCAGGTCTTCATCCCGCTGCGCTACCAGCATGACTTCGTCGATGTGAAGGACGGCAAGGTCCGCAACACGCTCCAGGCGCGGACCACGATGGCGACGGGCGCGGAGGCGCTGAAGACGTTCGCCGTCTCCCGGCTGCTGTTCGACAACATCCGGCATGTAAAGGTCTTCTGGGTGATGCACGGCGTGCAGACCGCCCAGCTCGCGCTGCAGCACGGTGCGGACGACATGGACGGCTCCGTGGTCGAGTACAAGATCACGCATGACGCGGACAACTACGGCACGCCGAACAAGCTGACGCGGGACGATCTGCTGGACCTGATCCGCGACGCGGGCTTCCGCCCGGTGGAGCGGAACACGCGGTACGAGGTGATCCGGGAGTACCCGGGGCCCGACCCGGACCGCCGGGAGTCCCCCCAGCCGATGCGGGTCTGACCCGTCCGCCCCCGCCCCGCCCACGGGCGAAGCCCCCGGCCTGCCGATCGGCCGGGGGCTTTTCGCGTTCTCCGGCCGGCGGCCGCGTCAGTCGACGGCTCCGTTCCGACAGGGGACGGACGTGACAGGTCCTGTCCATTGAAAAGGCGCTTCTGACAGCGAAAGTCGTTCAAACTCTCGCCTCTGATCATCTTGTCCGATGGGCGTATAAGTCGCATCCACGCCTGCTAAAAATCCCCGTGAACCGGCGCGTCGGGCACTTCCGTGGAAGGCGCGCGCCTTCCACGACAGGACACGACGCGGCGCGGCGATGAGGGAGCGATGGCGAGCAGCAGCGATTCGCTGAAACAGGACGCCTGCGACCTGCTCACGGTTTCGCTCGATCGCTGTGTCGCCGACCGGGCCACCGGCACGCTGCATGTGGCGGGAGCGCCCGGCGGGACGATGCATATGAGACGGGGCGCCGTGATCGCGGTCGAGAGTCCGGGCTCCCCCGCCGTGTGCACGCTGCTGCTGCGGTCCGGCCGGATCCGCGAGGACGCATGGCTGGCCGTCCTGGGCACGGGCACGACGCCTCGGGACGCCGTCCCCGCGCTCGTCGCGCACGGCTGCCTCGGCGCGGCCGAGCTCAAGGTGCTGGCGCGGATGGCCGCCCGGGACGCGGTGTTCGCGATGGCCGCCGGCCCGGTCTGGGGCTGCCGACTGGACGCCGACGCGGCCCTTCCCGACGCGGTGCTGCCCGACGCCGACCCGCGTGACCTGCTGCGAGAGGCGGTGTGGCGGCGCGATGCGCTCGCCGCGCTCCCCATCCCCGTGGGCCCGGACCGGGAACGCTTCGTCCCCGCGCCGGGGGTGGACATGGAGCGGGAGCGTGGACCGGTGAGCCGGGAACGCCTCCGGATCCTCCGGTCCGCCAACGGCCGGCGCAGCGCGCGGGACATCGCGTTCGTCATCGGCCGCGGCGTCTACACCGTGACGGTGGACATGTCACGCATGCTGGCCGAGGGGCTGATCGAGGTCGTCGGCGGCGGACCCGAGCCGCGTTCCGCGAGCGGCTCCCGGGGCCCGGGGGCGGCCCCGCCGCGGGGTGCACCGACGGCCGCCCCGTCTGCCGCGCCGGCCGCCCCGTCGCGGGAGCCGCTGCCCCGCCGCAGCCCAGGCGCCAGCGGCATCAACGAGATCCTTCCCGCCGTCCGGCCGACCGGCTGGACGGACTTCGCCTGGCTGCGTCAAGGGAGGCGCGGGCTCCTGCGCGGCTCCGACTCCCACGACGCCTGAGATTCGAGAACCCCCGACCGAAAGGGATGTGCCCTGATGAACCATGACGGGCTGGTAGCGGAAATGCGCACGCTGAGGGAGCAGGTGACGGGCGTCACCGACGCCGCCGTCGTCGCCGTGGACGGGCTGCTGATCGCCGCCGACACGGAGGACGGCATCGACCCCGACGCACTCGCCGCGCTCGCCGCCGCCGGCCTGGGACTGGCTCGCCGCACCACCGCGACCTGCGGCAGGGGCACGTTCCAGCAGAGCGTCACGCACGGCACCGCAGGCTGCGCGGCCATGTACGCCGTGGGAGACACCGCGCTGATGGTGGTCCTCGGGGACGAGGGACTCAACCTGGGCCGACTGGAGGCGGAGTCGCTCAAGGCAGTGGAGCGCATCAAGGGGGTGCTGAGCCTTCCGGGCGCTTCGAGGGCGGACAGGTGAGCCGCAGGCGCGGCAGACGCGTCGCGAACAAGACAGGCCGAACACGAGGAGCATGATGAGCACGGCAGGAAACCGCGGACACCGTACGATGTCGGATCAAGTGACCGCGCTGGTCAAGAACTTGCGAAACGAGGTGCCCGACTGCCTGGCGGCCGGAGTGGTCGATATGGCGACCGGCATGCTGCTGTCCGTCGACACCGTCGACACGCACCCCACCGAAGTCCTCGATCTGCTGGCCGGGGCCACGCTCGACCTCTTCCAGGGGCGCACCGTGGTGATGATCGAGGACCTCTTCAAGGAGCGCCGGGGGGTCAGCACCGCGCAGCACTACTTCCAGGAGATCCTGGTCAACAGCGACAACCTCACGCACCTGTTCATCCGCAACACCCAGAACGAGGACATCGTGGCCGTCGTGGTCTGCCGCAAGTCCCTGAACGTGGGCATGCTCTTTGCA
Organism: Streptomyces chengmaiensis; assembly: GCF_029846775.1. NCBI lineage: Bacteria > Bacillati > Actinomycetota > Actinomycetes > Kitasatosporales > Streptomycetaceae > Streptomyces > Streptomyces chengmaiensis. The sequence goes on along the minus strand of NZ_JARWBG010000031.1, from coordinate 50,462 downwards.
CAGGCCCGGCGGGTGGTCAAGGAGCACAGCGGCCACTAGTGCCCCTCCCGGCACTGGGCCGTTCCGTCCGGATCATGCCTGATCCGGACGAGGCTCCGGCCGCGCGGGGGCGCGGCCGGACCCTGTGGGACGGGTGGGCCGGCGGGCGTGCTTCACTGGACAGGCATCGCCTGTTGTACGAAGAGAGAAGGCCCGCCGTGTCCGCAGCAAAGCCGAACGCCGCGATCCGGTACACGCTCCTGCGTCTTGCCGTCTTCGTCGGCTCGTTCGTCGTCGTCGCCGGACTCGTCCAGTTCGGCATCCTGCCCAAGGGGCTCGGCGACTCCAACTTCGTCTGGGTCGTCCTGCTGGCGGTCGTCGTCTCCGCGCCGCTCAGTTTTGTGCTGCTGCGCAAGCAGCGGGAGGCGATGTCCGAGCAGATCGTGCAGAAGGTGGACCGGGCGAAAGCGCGCCTGGAGGCGAACCGCACCCAGGAGGACGGCGCGTAACGTTCCTCACATCCGCCCATAGGCCTTCCGGAGTCCCAGGCAAGGGAGCACCCGCTCTCTGCCTGGGACTCCGTTGTCATGGGCCCTGTTCTCCTTCGAATCAGCCCAAAGAAGTGCTTTGAGGTTCTCAAAGTTCAAGTGTTAGCGTGTTCGGCATGACGACAGCAGTGCGCCACCGCCACGACGCCGCGGGCAGCCCGCTCGTGGCGCGCCTGCATGTCGATCTCTGCCGCTGTATGTCCGCGGTCTGTTGCCGCTCGGTCTGACCCGGCATCATGCAGCGGCGCCGCGCACTCGCGCGTGGGCGCCGCACCTTCTGTCCGTACGGCTCGAAGCTCTGATACGTCACTGGAGTGTGCCCGTGTCCGCGAACACCGCGAACACCCCATCCGCGTCCCCCTCCCCGTCCCCCGCCTCCGGCCTCCGGCTGCCGAAGGTCCCGTTCTGGGCCCAGATCGCAGCCGGCCTCACCCTGGGCGTCCTGCTCGGCTGGCTCGCACGCAGCCAGGACCTCTCCTGGCTCAAGGACACCCTCGACCAGATCGGCTCGATCTTCGTCCAGCTGCTGAAGCTGGCCGTCGCGCCGCTCGTCTTCTTCGCGATCCTGGTGTCGATCACCAATCTGCGGAAGGTCAACAACGCCGCTCGGCTGGCCACCCGCACCCTGCTCTGGTTCATGATCACGTCGCTGATCGCGGTCGCCATCGGCCTGGCCATCGGCCTGCTCACAAACCCCGGCTCAGGCACCGGTCTCACGCCCCGCGACGGGGCCGCGCCCAAGCACGAGGGCAGCTGGATCGACTTCCTGACCGGGATCATCCCGACCGACGTCATCACGCCCTTCACCGAGCTGAACGTCCTGCAGATCGTCTTCATGGGCGCCGTCGCCGGCATCGCCGCCCTCAAGCTCGGCGAGCGCGCCAAGCCGGTCCTCGCGCTCAGCGAGTCCGTGCTGGAGCTGCTGCAGAAGGCCCTGTGGTGGGTCATCCGCCTGGCGCCGCTCGGAACCGTCGGCCTCATCGGCTATGCGATCGCCGACTACGGCTGGGAGCTGATCGGCCAGTACGCCACCTTCACCGCGGACATCTACATCGGCTGCGCGCTGGTGCTGTTCGGCGTCTACCCGCTGCTGCTCGCCACGGTCGCCAGGATCAGCCCGCTGCAGTTCTTCCGCGGCGCCTGGCCCGCCATCCAGCTGGCCTTCGTCTCCCGCTCCTCCGTCGGCACCATGCCGGTCACCCAGCGGGTCACCGAGCGCCTCGGCGTCCCGAAGGAGTACGCCTCCTTCGCCGTGCCGTTCGGCGCGACGACCAAGATGGACGGCTGCGCCGCGATCTACCCGGCCATCGCCGCGATCTTCATCGCGGAGATCTTCGGGGTCCAGCTCGGCATCCAGGAGTACCTGCTCATCGTCTTCGTATCGGTCGTCGGATCCGCCGCCACGGCGGGCCTGACCGGCGCGACGGTCATGCTCACCCTGACCCTCTCCACGCTGGGCCTCCCGCTGGAGGGCGTGGGTCTGCTGCTGGCCATCGACCCGGTCCTGGACATGATGCGCACGGCCACGAACGTCGCCGGCCAGGCGCTGGTCCCGGTCGTCGTCGCGGCCCGCGAGAAGATCCTCGACCACGACGCGTACAACTCGGCCACTTCGTCCCCGATCACGGATGCCGACGCCCGCGACGCCGGGCAGAAGCCGGCCGTCCCGGTGGCCGCCGCCTGAGCGCTCCGGGAGAAGTGCCGCGACCGGCCGTCGAGCGTGCCGGGCACGCCGTGGCGGCCATCCGGTTCCCCGGGGTTCCGGTGAGGCCCTGCCGGTCGCCCGGCGATCCCCCGGCTCGCTTCGAGGCCCTCCTGCCCCCCCGGGCAGGAGGGCCTCGGCTGTCAGCTCGCGACGCCCGGCGCCGCCGTGGCCCGGAGGCGACGTCCGGTGTCTCCCGCGGCACGCCGCCGGGCGTCGCTGAGCGTTCCTATGGCCGCAATACGTAGGGAACGTGAGAAAGGTTCAGTTACTCGTCGGCCACCCGGTCGCGAGGGACGGTTCAGGGCCGCCGGCGGGCCTTAGGCTTACCGCGCAGTAGGGGGAGCAGGGGAAACAGGTGTGGTGTGTGGGGCGGGAGGATGTTCTCAACATGGGTGCCGTGAAGAGCGCGAAGGGTAAACGCATGCCGCGTGCCGTGCGCGAGCGCCAGATGATGGACGCCGCGGTGCGGACCTTCGGACAGCGCGGCTACCGCGCGGCTTCGATGGACGAGATCGCCGAGCTGGCGGGGGTCTCAAAACCCCTCGTCTATCTCTATCTCAACTCCAAGGAGGAGCTGTTCACCGCCTGCATCCGACGTGAGGCGCAGGCGCTGATCGAGGCCGTGCGCGCCGGCGTCGAGCCGGGGCTCCCCGCCGACCGGCAGCTGTGGACGGGGCTTGCGGCGTTCTTCACGCACACCGCGCAGCATCCGGACGGCTGGGCGGTGCTGCACCGTCAGGCGCGTACGCACGGCGAGCCGTTCGCCGCGGTCGTCACGGCGATGCGGGACGAACTGGTGGCCTTTGTGACGACGCTGATAGGGGCCGCCGCCCGTGAGGCGCACCGCGGTCCGGAGCTGGCCGACCGCGATGTCGCCGGGCTGGCGCAGGCTCTGGTGGGAGCGGCCGAGTCCCTCGCGGGCTGGGCGAACGAGACCGGGGCCGTCACCGCCAAGGAGGCGGCGGGCACCCTGATGAACTTCGCCTGGATGGGCCTCGGCAACCTCATGGAGGGCCGACGGTGGTCTCCGTCCCGCTGACGCTCAGGCGTCCGCGCGCCGCCGACGCCACTCCCCGACGACCTCCTCGACGTCGTACGGCCTGAGCCCCAGCGGGGGACCCTCCGGCGGGCGGCGGATCGCCTGGGCGATCTTCTCGTTGACCTCGGTCACGATGCGGCGCACCGCCGTCTCCGAGGGCGCCCGGGCCGCGGACGCCATCGCGTCCTCCGCCTCCTTGCGGAGGGCGAGCGTCGGCGGCAGCACGGACAGGCCCTCGCGCTGCATCTTGCCCTTGACCCACCACAGGTCGTCGTAGGCCGCGCCGCTCTCCGGCAGGGGCATGCCGATGCCGGGCAGGTCCTTGAAGTCGCCGCGCTCCGTCGCCTCACGGATCTGCCGGTCGACCCATGACTCAAAGCTGACACCGGGTGGCTTCCGCTCCGTCATGCATCCAGCGTACGAGCCCGGCGTGCCGGATGGCCGGGATCCGCCGCCGGAAGCGGCGAATCCCGGCCAGAGCGTGCCGGGCCGCCCCGCTGTTTCCGGGACGGTGCGGCCAGCCGCCGCCGGCCGCCCGCTTGCCCGCGAAACGCTCGGCCAGCCAGCCAGCCAGCCAGCCAGCCAGCCAGTCGCCCGCCCGCCCCGACTCCGTGATCATGCCGCTGACGTGCTCGCCGACCCGGATCATGCGCCACCGCACGTCCGCGCCCCTCTGCGTGCTGGACGAGGAAAGGGCAGGAGCCCTGTTCCGTACGGGAGTACGGAACAGGGCTCCTTGGGTACTGCTGAGTAGGACGCGACAGCCGCCCGGGTCGCTTAGACCGGGGTGACGTTCTCCGCCTGCGGGCCCTTCGGGCCCTGCGTGACGTCGAAGTTCACCTGCTGGTTCTCCTCGAGGGAGCGGAAGCCAGAGGCGTTGATCGCGGAGTAGTGAACGAAGACATCCGGGCCGCCGCCGTCCTGGGCGATGAAGCCGAAGCCCTTTTCAGCGTTGAACCACTTGACGGTTCCGGTAGCCATAAGCCCTCCTTGGGCCAAAGGGTTGCCCTGCTCCAGAACCTGCAAGAAGTCTGAAAACTACAAAAGCCTGCGGGTTACATGCTCCGCAGGCTCTGTACTGCAAGGGAAACCAAACTGCAACTTGCGTTGAGCCTAGCACGCAGGGTGTTCGTTGCGGTAGAGGGAAAGATCACGTCACCCGGATGTTTGACAGAGGGTGTCGACGCGCTGACGGCGGACCCGGCGACGCCGGGCCGCGCGGCCTGGGTCTAGCCTCACGATGTGGACAAATCTCTGCGGAGCCGGCCGCGTGTCGGCCACATCCAGTTCCTGAACTGTCTGCCGCTCTACTGGGGGCTGGCGCGGACCGGAACGCTGCTTGATCTCGAGCTGACCAAGGACACCCCGGAGAAGCTCAGCGAGCGCCTGGTGCAGGGCGACCTCGACATCGCCCCGATCACCCTCGTGGAATTCCTGCGCAACGCGGACCGGCTGATCGCCTTCCCCGATCTCGCGGTGGGATGCGACGGCCCCGTCATGTCCTGCGTGATCGTGTCCCAGCTCCCGCTGGAGAAGCTGGACGGCGCCCGAGTGGCGCTCGGCTCCACCTCGCGCACGTCCGTACGCCTGGCGCAGCTCCTGCTTGCGGAGCGGTACCGGGTCGCCCCCGACTACTACACCTGCCCTCCCGACCTGGGCGTGATGATGCAGGAGGCGGAGGCGGCCGTGCTGATCGGGGACGCCGCACTGCGCGCCTCGCTGCACGATGCCCCGCGGCTCGGCCTCCAGGTCCACGACCTGGGGCAGATGTGGAAGGAGTGGACCGGCCTGCCGTTCGTCTTCGCGGTGTGGGCGACACGCAGGGAGTATCTGGAGCGCGAGCCCGGTGTAGTCCGGTCGGTGCACGAGGCCTTTCTCGCCTCGCGCGATCTGTCCCTGGAGGAGGTCGGGAAGGTCGCCGAGCAGGCCGCCCGCTGGGAGGCCTTCGACGCGGAGCTGCTGGAACGCTACTTCACCACGCTCGACTTCCGTTTCGGCGTCGAACAGCTGGCCGGAGTAAGGGAATTCGCCCGCCGGACCGGCCCGACGACCGGCTTTCCCGCGGATGTGCGGGTCGAGCTGCTCGGCTCCGCCTGAGTCGATCTGGAAGGGCCAGAAACGCCTCGCTTTCCTTGGTGTCAGGCCGCCTGGACAGAGTTTTCGCGAACTTTTCCGGGGTGTTCGCCTGGCGTTCCTTCTCGTGTCCGGACCAGAGCGGGGAGTCGGGCACGGTGTCGGGGTCCGAGGCGATCACCGCCTTGAATTCGTCCGGATGTTCCAGCACCGACTTCAGCCCGAACGAACCCGCCGGAGGGCGACCGCATGAACGCCCCGCCGTCACGGGATTCGAAGGTGCGGAAATCGCCCTGAGGAAGTGGGGCACGTCCTCGGTCGTCAATGTGCCCGTCTTCGGTTCGCGCAGGATGTCGCTGCCGTCGCAGTAGTGGTCGGAGTCCGGGTTGAGCACCGGCATCACCACGATGAACGGCAGACTCCCGCCGTCCCTCGACCACCGGCTGGCGTTCTCCTGGAGCTTCAGGCCCGTGCCCGTCCAGTAGTTCGCCGGGTAGCCGTGGCCGCCGGGCCGCATCATTCGGTTGGCTGTGTGCGGGGACAACCCCCGTGAGGCGGCCCACGCGGGCCGCCTAGGCTTGCCCCCGCGGCAACGCGCCGCGGGGGATCCGCGTGAGGTCCGCGTGAGGTCTGCGGGAGATCCGGGGGAGTGACGCGAAGTGCGGATACAGCCGCTGGAACCGGGGGAGCCGGCGACCGTCGGCCCGTACCGGCTGCTCGGCCGGCTCGGCGCGGGCGGCATGGGGCGGGTCTACCTCGGCCGCAGCGCGGGCGGCCGTACCGTCGCCGTGAAAGTGGTCCACCCCCACTTCGCGCTTGACGAGGAGTTCCGCGCTCGCTTCCGGCGTGAGGCGGACGCGGCGCGCCGCGTCGGCGGCCGCTGGACGGCCCCCGTGCTCGACGCCGACCCGGACGCCTCCGTGCCCTGGATCGCCACCGGCTATGTGGCCGGTCCTCCGCTCTCCTCCGCAGTCCCCGAACACGGCCCGCTGCCGGGGCACTCCGTACGGGCCCTGGGCGCGGGGCTCGCCGAGGCGCTCCGGGCCGTGCACGCACTGGACCTGGTACACCGCGATGTGAAGCCGTCCAACGTGCTGCTCACGCCGGAGGGCCCGCGGCTGATCGACTTCGGGATCGCGCGGGCGACGGACGGGACGGCCTCTCTGACGTCGACCGGCGTGTCCGTCGGCTCGCCCGGCTATATGTCGCCCGAGCAGATCCTCGGCAAGGGCGTCAGCGGCGCGGCGGACGTCTTCTCGCTGGGTGCGGTGCTGGCGTACGCGGCGACCGGCCGGGCGCCCTTCCCCGGCGACTCGTCCGCCGCGCTGCTGTACAAGGTGGTGCACGAGGAGCCGGAACTGGGCGCGCTCCAGGGCGAGCTGCGGGAGCTTGTCGCCGCCTGCCTGGCCAAGGACCCGTCCGCGCGGCCCGCTCCGCAGGACGTCGCACGCACCCTCGCGCCGGAAGGGGTCGCCGCGCTGCTCGGGCAGGGGTGGCTGCCGGGGCCGCTGGTGGAGCAGGTGAGCCGGTCGGCAGTCAGCCTGCTGAATCTGGAGGCGGCGGAGCCGGAGCAGGCCTCCGGGCCGGGCTCCGGTCCCGCCTCCGGGCCGGGCTCCGGTCCCGCCTCCGGGCCGGGCGGCGGTCCCGCGTCCGGCCTTGTCTCCGGACCGGCCTCCGGTCCCGCGTCCGGCCTTGTCTCCGGACCGGCCTCCGGTCCCGCCTCCGGGCCGGCCTCCTATCCCATATCCGGTCCTGTCTCCGGCCCCCTCGACTTCTCCAGGCCGGCGATCGGTGTGTTCGGTCCCCCGGCCGAGCCGATGCCGCCGTCCGCAGGGGACCGGCCGCCGGCACGCCGCACACACGGACGAAGGGTCAGCTGCACAGTGGCGCTGACCGTCGCGGGGGCGTTGGCGGCCGTCACGTTCGGCGGCACGCATCTCCTGGGCCTGTGGCCCGACGGCGGCCCGGGCGGCCGGAACGGCGAGGACGACGTCGCGGCACGTCCGCCCGCCACATCCCCAAGCCCGCAGCCGTCGACGACGCAGGACGCCGACGGCGCGTACGGCACGCTGCCCAAGGCGTTCGTCGGGACCTGGAGCGGCCCCGCGGTGGAACGGACCGGGCTGCCGCACGGCCAGGTGACGGCGGAGTTCCAGGCGGGCGCGAAGGGTGAGGACGTCCTGCGCACCACCAACTCCATCTCCCTGCTGGGCGTGGAGATCACCTGCCATGGCATCGGCAGGCTGGTGTCCGCGACCGCCCGCGAGGTCCGCATCGAGGAGCGCCCCGACCCGGACCGCCCGGGCGCGGGCGAGGGCAAGTGCACCGGAGGCCGCGCGGAGCTGACGTTCACACTCGGCGGCGACGGCACCCTGCGCTACCGGTCGGATGAGGAGGCCGCGGGCAAACCGTCCGGCACCCTTGCCAAGAGCGGCGAGCCGAGCGGCTGAGGGGGCGAAAACCGAGCGAAACCGCTGGCGTAGGCTGGTCCGGTCCGTCCAGAACCCTTCGAAAGGGACGCCCGGTGATCGAGAAGGCCGACCTTCAGCCCATCCTCGACCGCGCCGCCGCAGGTGGGCGGATCACCCCCGAGGAAGCCCTCGAGCTGTACCGCCGCGCGCCGCTGCACGCGCTGGGCGCGGCGGCCGACGAGGTGCGGCGGAGGCGGTACGCGGGCGCCGAGCACATCGCCACGTACATCATCGAGCGGAACATCAACTACACCAACGTCTGTGTGACGGCGTGCAAGTTCTGCGCCTTCTACGCGCCGCCGAAGGACACCGCCAAGGGCTGGACGCGCGATCTGGACGACATCCTGCGGCGCTGCGCGGAGACCGTGGAACTGGGCGGCACGCAGATCATGTTCCAGGGCGGGCACCACCCGGACTACGGCGTCGAGTACTACGAGAAGCACTTCGCAGCGATCAAGAAGGAGTTCCCCCAGCTGGTGATCCACTCGCTGGGCGCCTCCGAGGTCGAGCACATGGCCCGCATCTCGGGCGTCTCGGTCGAGGAGGCGATCTCCCGCATCCACGCCGCCGGACTCGACTCCTTCGCAGGCGCGGGCGCGGAGCTGCTCCCGGAGCGCCCCCGCAAGGCCATCGCCCCGCTCAAGGAGAGCGGCGAGCGCTGGCTGGAGATCATGGAGATCGCCCACGGCCTGGGCGTCGAGTCCACGTCGACCATGCTGATGGGAACGGGCGAGACCAACGCCGAGCGGATCGAGCATCTGCGGATGATCCGTGACGTTCAGGACCGGACGGGCGGCTTCAGGGCCTTCATCCCGTACACGTACCAGCCGGAGAACAACCATCTGAAGGGCCGCACCCAGGCCACGATCTTCGAGTATCTGCGGATGATCGCGACCGCCCGGCTCTTCATGGACAACATCCCCCATATCCAGGGTTCCTGGCTGACCACCGGCAAGGAGATCGGCCAACTGTCGCTGCACTACGGCGCGGACGACCTGGGCTCGATCATGCTGGAGGAGAACGTCGTCTCCTCGGCGGGCGCGAAGCACCGCTCGAACCGCCAGGAGATCATCGACCTGATCCGCCGGGCGGGCCGCGTCCCGGCGCAGCGCGCGACGACGTACGAGCACCTCGTCGTCCACGACGACCCGGCGAACGACCCGGCCGACGAGCGGGTGGCCTCCCATATCTCCTCCACGGCCATCGCAGGGGGCACGGCCCACCCGGAGCTGAAGCTCCTCGCGTCCAGCTGAGGCGGCGTTGCTGACGCTGCACACGGCGCCGCTGCTGCTGCCGGTCGGCGCGCCGCCCGCGGCCGACGGCGCGGTCCTCGTCGACGGTGACCGGATCGCCGCACTCGGCCGGTACGGGGAACTCGCCGCCGCGCACCCCGCCGCACGCGTACGCCGCTGGCCGGGCATCCTCACCCCCGGCCTGTGCCAGCCGCACGCCGGACAGCTGCTCACCCGCGCCTACCATCCGGACCCGCGCGAGGCGGACCGGCTCGGCGTCGAGCCGATCACCGGCGAGGCGCTGGAGCGGCTGCATCTGGACGAGACCCGCTGGGCGGGCAGCGTACGGCGGGGCCTCCAGCGCATGCTCGCGCACGGCGTCACCGCCCTGGCGGGGCCCATCCCACAGTGGGCGCGGCCCGCGGTCGCCCGCTCCGGTCTGGCAGTCCTCCCCGCGCTCACGGCCCCCGCCGGCCGGGCCCCGCGCCTCGACCCCCTCGCCGGGGCCGCCGGCCTCGCGGCTTCGGTCCACGCTCCCCTGCGGCAGGGGGCCCGCGCGGACCTGGCGGCCTTCGACGTCCCCGACGAGGCCGCGCTCGTCGAACAGGGCGCGGGCGCCTGCGTCGCGACCGTGCTCGCGGGACGGCTGGTGTACCGGCGGCGCTGAGCCGCCCCGCCGGTCTCCCGGCTGCTCGGCCTCACCTCGCGCTCTGCGGAACTCCGCTTCGAGGACCTCGGCGAGGACGTGCACTTCCGCCACCGGTACTCGGGTCTGCGGCTCATCGCGGCGCGCGACGGGCGCTGCTGCACCGTGCCCATCGGCTGGCGGGCGAGGACCGACCATGTCCATGGGCTGCGGGAGGCCGACGATGTGCGCATCGAGCTGACGCCCGGGGTGCAGTAGGCGCGGCGTCGGAGTCCGCGGGACGTGGCCGGAGCCCGGGCTCCGGGGGCCGCGACCCGAGTGCCCCGCTCGGCCGCCGGGTCCGCCCGACCGGCACAATGGGGCGCGTGACCCGAGCCTCGCTGGACAAGCAGCCGCATGAAGTCGCCTCCATGTTCGACGACGTGGCGGCCAACTACGACCTCACCAACGACGTGCTCTCGCTCGGCCAGGACCGGCGCTGGCGGCGGGAGGTCGCCAGGGCGGTGGACGCGCGGCCCGCGCAGAAGGTGCTGGATCTGGCGGCCGGGACCGGGACGTCGTCGATGCCGTTCACCGAGAGCGGAGCGTACGTCGTGCCCTGCGACTTCTCGCTCGGGATGCTGCGCCAGGGCAAGAAGCGCCACCCGTGGCTGCCGCTGACCGCGGGCGACGCGATGAGACTGCCGTTCAGGGACGACGTCTTCGACGCGGTGACGATCTCCTTCGGACTGCGCAACGTCCAGGACACCGGGGCGGCGCTGCGCGAGATGCTCCGAGTGACCAAGCCCGGCGGGCGGGTGGTGATCTGCGAGTTCTCGCATCCTGTCTGGGCGCCGTTCCGGACGGTGTACGAGGAGTACCTGATGCGGGCGCTGCCGCCGGTGGCGCGGGCCGTGTCGTCCAGCCCCGACGCGTACGTCTATCTCGCCGAGTCGATCCAGTCGTGGCCCGAGCAGGCCGAGCTGGCGCGCATGCTCCAGCGGGCCGGCTGGTCGAAGGTCGCCTGGCGCAATCTGACCGGCGGGATCGTGGCCCTGCACCGGGGGTTCAAGCCCGTCGGCCGGTGATCGGCGCGCCCCCATAGACTGCACACGTCCTGTGCCTTCGGTACGCAATAACGAGCAATCGGGAGCCCCCGCCGTGACCGAGCCCCTCTCCGAACACACCGCCGATGTGATCGTCGTCGGGGCAGGCCCGGCCGGCTCCACAACCGCCTACCACCTGGCCAAGTCCGGGCTGGACGTCCTGCTGCTGGAGAAGACCGCCTTCCCGCGCGAGAAGGTCTGCGGCGACGGCCTCACGCCCCGCGCCGTCAAGCAGCTGGTGGCGATGGGCGTCGACATCTCCGAGGAAGCCGGCTGGCTGCGCAACAAGGGCCTGCGGATCATCGGCGGAGGGGTGCGGCTCCAGCTCGACTGGCCGGATCTGGCCTCGTACCCGGACTACGGACTCGTCCGCAAGCGCGACGACTTCGACGAGCAGCTCGCCCGGCAGGCGCAGAAGGCGGGTGCGCGGCTGTACGAGCGCTGCAACGTCGGCGCCCCGGTCCTCGACGACCGCACCGGCCGCATCACGGGCGTGCACGCCAAGCTGGGCGAGGAGAAGCGGGACGTGGTCTTCCGCGCCCCGCTCGTCGTCGCCGCCGACGGCAACTCCTCCCGGATCTCGCTGGCGATGGGCCTGCACCGCCGCGAGGACCGCCCCATGGGGGTGGCCGTGCGCACCTACTTCACCTCGCCCCGCCACGACGACGACTATCTGGAGTCCTGGCTGGAGCTGTGGGATCGTCGCGGGCCCGGCGAGGACCGGCTGCTGCCCGGCTATGGCTGGATCTTCGGCATGGGCGACGGCACCTCCAACGTCGGCCTCGGCGTGCTGAACACCACCGCCTCCTTCCGGGAGCTGGACTGGCGCGAGGTGCTCAAGACATGGTGCGCCTCCATGCCGGAGGACTGGGGGTACGTCCCCGAGAACATGACCGGCCCGATCCGCGGCGCGGCGCTGCCCATGGCCTTCAACCGGCAGCCGCACTACACCCGCGGCCTGCTGCTGGTCGGCGACGCGGGCGGCCTGGTCAACCCGTTCAACGGCGAGGGCATCGCGTACGCCATGGAGTCCGGCCAGATCGCCGCGGACGTCATCGTGCAGGCCCACGCGCGGCGCACCCCGGCCCAGCGCGAGGCCGCCCTGCTCCACTACCCCAAGGTCCTCAAGGACACCTACGGCGGCTACTACACGCTCGGCCGGGCGTTTGTGAAGCTCATCGGCAATCCGAAGGTCATGAAGATCGCCGCCCAGCGCGGACTGACGCATCCGGTGCTGATGAAGTTCACGCTGAAGATGCTGGCGAACCTGACCGACCCGACGGGCGGCGATGCGATGGACCGCATCATCAACGGCCTGTCGAAAGCGGCGCCGAAGGCCTGAAACCGACGGCTTGAACCGACGGCCTGAACTGAAGGCCTGAACCGAAGTCTGAAACGAAGGCCTGCAACGTGAGGGCCGCCGCTCCCGGACGGGGGAGCGGCGGCCCTCACGGCGTGGGCGCCGCGGTCACAGCACGCGGACCGCGCCCGTCGCCGGGTAGCCCGAAAGGTCCTGGATCACCACGCCCTTGCCGGGGTTGGCGGCGTCGAGGTACTGGCCGTTCCCGATGTAGACGCCCGTGTGGTACGCGGAGCCCGCGGCGCCCCAGTAGAGGATGTCGCCGACCTGGAGGTTCGACAGGCTCACCTGGGTGCCCGCGGTCGACTGGGCCTGCGAGACGCGCGGCAGCTCGACGCCGACCTGGCGGAACGCGGCCTGGACCAGGCTGGAGCAGTCCCAGGCGTTGGGGCCGGTGGCGCCCATGATGTAGGCGTCGCCGAGCTGTGCCTTCAGGAAGCTGATGACGGTCGCCACGCTGCCCGTGGCCTGCTGCGAGCTGCTGCCGGAGGAGCCGGCGCTCGCGGAGGAGCCGGAGGAGGCGCTGTACGAGGACAGGGAGGTCCGCTCGGCGGTGCGGGAGGCACGCTCCTCGGCCTCGGCCTCGGCGCGCTTCCTGGCCTCCTCCTTCGCTGTGGCCTCAGCCTTGCGGTCCGCCTCTTCCTTGGCCTTCTTGGCGGCCTTTGCGGCCTTCTCCGCGGCGGCGTCCTCCTGGGCGCGCAGTTCGTTCTGCTGCGCCTGGAGTTCGAGGTCGACGGCGACCTGCTGGGTGGCCGCGGCGGCCTGCGCCGCGGCGACCGAGAGGTCGGCGGTGATCGTGGGCATCTCGATGGTCTCGGTCACCGGGTCGGCGTTCGCCGGACCGGCCGCACCGGCCACCGCAAAGGTGCTGAGGACGCCACCGGCAACTCCGGCGCGCAGCGAGAGCTTCGAGGCGCTGCGGCGGGGCTTCCGGTGGCTGGGTATGTGAGCGGTCTGGGACATGAGAACAACCGCTATCAAGCCGGCACGGTTCCGTTCAAGAAACGTGTGTTGCGCCACAGTTGCGCGCGGAACCCTTGAATCCGCTTCCCGCGGGCCTTTATTGACGCCGTAACGGTCAAAACGGGCATGCGTGATCACGGCTGTGATCACGGGCTTTCTGTGAAACGCCCGAATTGCCGGGGGCCTACCACTCCCGCGGTCCGTTGGCCAAGCCCGCTTTCGGCGACCCTCGGGGCGAGTGGTGCAGGTCACAGAAAGGTCACCGCTTGGCGGCGTCTCGATTGCTCGTGAATGTGTGAACGAGTGCGCGACCCGGCGGCGGCCGTCCACTTCGCTCCGATGAGGCCCCCGCGTGAGTGACTACGGGTCCAATATCACCCGGAACGGTCCGTTGCGAATTTGCATGTAGCTCCCATCATTTGATATGGCAAACATGCTTCGACCAGCGGAAACGAGCTTGGATGTCACGTATCGCAACCACTCGGATGCTTCGCGTATGAAGATCACTTCTCATCCGGCTTCATGATCGTTCGTCAGGTGTCAGAGATCACAAACTCCCTGCCGTACCCCGTGTCGCAGATCACAGACCGGCAGGCATAGGATGCGTGGCAGTCGGGCTTGTGAACTGCCTCACATATGCACGATCTTCGCGAGGCGGCGATGGGAAAGCCCGGTGCGGTCCAACGGTCAAGGACGACTGGAAGGAGCGAGGAGGGTGAATGTCTACGCGCCCATCCTTGTGCTCGGCGCCCTCGGGGCAGGGTTTGCGATCTTCTCCGTGGTCATGGCCACGCTCATCGGCCCCAAGCGCTACAACCGGGCGAAGCTCGAGGCGTACGAGTGCGGCATCGAGCCCACGCCCACGCCGGCCGGCGGCGGCCGCTTCCCGATCAAGTACTACCTGACGGCGATGCTCTTCATCGTCTTCGACATCGAAATCGTCTTCCTCTACCCCTGGGCCGTCACCTTCGACGCGCTGGGGCTTTTCGGGCTTGTGGAGATGGTGCTCTTCGTTCTGACCGTCTTCGTCGCCTACGCCTACGTATGGCGGCGCGGCGGCCTGGAATGGGACTGAGCGACCAGAGGGCCAGGACTACTCAAGCGGCGTCAGGAGCACACCAATGGGACTCGAAGAGAAGCTGCCGAGCGGCTTTCTGCTGACCACCGTCGAACAGGCCGCGGGCTGGGTGCGCAAGTCATCCGTCTTCCCGGCGACCTTCGGGCTGGCCTGCTGCGCCATCGAGATGATGACGACCGGCGCCGGCCGGTACGACCTGGCCCGCTTCGGCATGGAGGTCTTCCGCGGCTCGCCGCGCCAGGCCGATCTGATGATCGTCGCGGGGCGGGTCAGCCAGAAGATGGCGCCTGTCCTGCGGCAGGTCTATGACCAGATGGCCAACCCCAAGTGGGTGATTTCCATGGGGGTTTGCGCTTCATCGGGTGGAATGTTCAACAATTACGCGATTGTGCAGGGCGTTGATCATGTTGTCCCCGTCGACATCTATCTGCCAGGCTGCCCGCCCCGCCCGGAGATGCTGATGGACTCGATCCTCAAGCTCCACGAGAAGATCCGGACGTCCAAACTCGGCGTCAATGCGGAGGAAGCGGCCCGCGAGGCGGAGGAGGCGGCCCTCACCGCGCTCCCCACCATCGAGATGAAGGGGCTGCTGCGATGAGCGAGCCCACCGAGCCGAACCCCGAGAAGGAGCTCAGCCAGCAGAACCTGCCGGGCCAGCGGGGCGAGCACGGCGAGGAGATCCGCGTCCAGCGCGGCATGTTCGGCGCCGACAACGGCGGCGACACCTCCGGCTACGGCGGACTCGTCCGCTCCGTACGGCTGCCGGGCCCGGCCACCCGCCCGTACGGGGGCCCGGGCGGCGAAGCCGCATACGGTGAGTTCGACGAGGTCGCCGACGAGCTCGAAGGCGCGCTGGAGGAGCAGGGGCTCGTCCCCGAGAACGCCATCGAGAAGACGGTCGTCGACCGCGGCGAGCTCACCTTCCACATCGCCCGCGAGCATCTGGCGCTCGTCGCCCGCACCCTGCGCGACGACCCCGCGCTCCGCTTCGAGCTGTGCACCGGCGTCAGCGGGGTCCACTACCCGCAGGACACCGGCCGCGAGCTGCACGCCCTCTACCATCTGCGCTCGCTCACACACGGCCGGCTGCTCCGCCTGGAGGTCTCGGCCCCGGACGCCGATCCCCACATCCCGTCCCTGGTGTCGGTCTATCCGACCAACGACTGGCACGAGCGCGAGACCTACGACTTCTTCGGGCTCGTCTTCGACGGACATCCGGCCCTCACCCGGATCATGATGCCGGACGACTGGCAGGGCTTCCCGCAGCGCAAGGACTACCCCCTCGGCGGCATCGCCGTCGAGTACAAAGGCGCCCAGATCCCGGCTCCGGACCAGCGGAGGTCGTACTCATGACAACGCCATCTGCTTCGGCGCGCGAGACCACCGAGGGGCCCGTCTACACGGTCAGCGGCGGCGACTGGGACGAATTCGTCCGGTCCACGGCCAAGGCCGACGACGAACGCATCGTCGTCAACATGGGACCCCAGCACCCCTCCACCCACGGCGTCCTCCGCCTCATCCTGGAGATCGACGGCGAGACCGTCACCGAGGCCCGCTGCGGCATCGGCTACCTCCACACCGGCATCGAGAAGAACCTCGAATTCCGCACCTGGACGCAGGGCACCACCTTCGTCACGCGCGCGGACTATCTGACGCCGTTCTTCAACGAGCAGGCGTACTGCATGGGTGTGGAGCGGCTGCTCGGCATCGAGGACCAGATCCCGGAGCGCGCCCAGGTCATCCGGGTGCTGCTGATGGAGCTCAACCGGATCTCCTCGCATCTGGTGGCCATCGCCACCGGCGGCATGGAGCTCGGCGCCACCACGATCATGATCTACGGCTTCCGCGACCGGGAGATGATCCTCGACGTCTTCGAGCTGATCACCGGGCTGCGGATGAACCACGCCTTCATCCGCCCCGGCGGACTCGCCCAGGACCTGCCGCCCGGCGCCATCGACCAGCTGCGCGAGTTCCTCAAGACCATGAAGAAGAACCTGCCGGAGTACGACAAGCTCGCCACCGGCAACCCCGTCTTCAAGGGCCGGATGCAGGGCATCGGCTACCTCGACCTCGCCGGCTGTATGGCCCTCGGCGTGACCGGCCCGATACTGCGCTCCACCGGACTCGCGCACGACCTGCGCAAGACCAACCCCTACTGCGGCTACGAGACCTACGACTTCGACATCCCGACCGCCGACACCTGCGACTCCTACGGCCGCTTCCTGATCCGCCTGGAGGAGATGCGGCAGTCGATGCGCATCGTCGAACAGTGCCTGGACCGGCTGGAGCCGGGCCCGGTGATGGTCGCCGACAAGAAGATCGCCTGGCCCGCGCAGCTGGCGCTCGGCCCCGACGGGCTCGGCAACTCCCTGGACCACATCAAGAAGATCATGGGCACCTCCATGGAGGCCCTGATCCACCACTTCAAGCTGGTCACCGAAGGCTTCCGGGTCCCGCCCGGGCAGACGTACGCGGCCGTCGAGTCACCCCGCGGCGAGCTGGGCGCCCATGTCGTCTCCGACGGCGGCACCCGCCCCTACCGGGTGCACTTCCGCGACCCGTCCTTCACCAATCTCCAGGCCGTGGCGGCGATGTGCGAAGGCGGCCAGGTCGCCGACGTCATCGTGGCCGTGGCGTCCATCGACCCCGTGATGGGAGGCGTCGACCGGTAATGACGGACGTATCTCTGGGGATGCCCCAGCTGCCCGCCCCCGCCTACCCGGCCGACGTACGGGCCAGGCTGGAGGCCGACGCCAAGGAGATCATCTCCCGCTATCCGCACAGCCGCTCCGCGCTGCTGCCGCTGCTGCACCTGGTGCAGTCCGAGGAAGGCCATGTCTCCCGCACCGGCATGCGGTTCTGCGCGGAGATGCTGGACCTGACCACCGCCGAGGTCACCGCCGTCGCCACCTTCTACACCATGTACCGGCGCAAGCCGTCCGGCGACTACCAGGTCGGCGTCTGCACCAACACCCTGTGCGCGGTCATGGGCGGCGACGCCATCTTCGCCGAGCTCCAGGAGCACCTCGGCGTCGGCAACGGCGAGACCACTGAGGACGGCAGGGTCACTCTGGAGCACATCGAGTGCAACGCCGCCTGCGACTTCGCGCCGGTGGTGATGGTCAACTGGGAGTTCTTCGACAACCAGACGCCCCAGAGCGCCCGGCGGCTCGTCGACGACCTGCGGGCGGGCCGCCCCGTCCAGCCCACCCGCGGCGCCCCGCTGTGCACCTTCAAGGAGACCGCCCGCATCCTCGCCGGCTTCCCCGACGAGCGCCCCGGCGCGGTCGAGGCCACCGGCGGCGCGGGGCCCGCCTCCCTCACCGGGCTGCGCCTGGCCAAGGGGGAGAAGCCCGCGGCACGGGTGGTCTCCCAGCGCGCCGAGACCGTGCAGGAGCCCCCGGTGCACGAGCCCTCGCCCACCGAGCACCCCAGCTCACATGACGAGCCGCAGCAGACCTCCGACTCCGACCCGGCACACCCC
Source organism: Streptomyces chengmaiensis (assembly GCF_029846775.1). Classification (NCBI taxonomy): domain Bacteria; kingdom Bacillati; phylum Actinomycetota; class Actinomycetes; order Kitasatosporales; family Streptomycetaceae; genus Streptomyces; species Streptomyces chengmaiensis. The sequence continues at coordinate 32,799 of NZ_JARWBG010000031.1, read as the reverse complement.
GCCGGTCCCACGACAGAGGAGGGGGAGTGATGACCGTGTCCACCGAATACGGGGGCGCGTCCCAGCCGGAGGCCGGGGGAGGCGCAAGCCCGGAGAAGCTCCTCGCGCCCGTGCTCTCCGCCTTCTGGGACGAGGAGAAGTCCTGGACCCTTCAGACCTACCGGCGCCACGAGGGCTACGAAGGGCTGCGCAAGGCGCTCGCCATGGCGCCCGACGACCTCATCGCGTACATCAAGGACTCCGGGCTCCGCGGCCGCGGCGGCGCCGGCTTCCCCACCGGAATGAAGTGGCAGTTCATTCCGCAGGGCGACGGCAAGCCGCACTACCTCGTCGTGAACGCGGACGAGTCGGAGCCCGGCACCTGCAAGGACATCCCCCTGCTGTTCGCCAATCCGCACTCCCTCATCGAGGGAATGATCATCGCCTGCTACGCGATCCGCTCCAGCCGCGCCTTCATCTATCTGCGCGGCGAAGTGGTCCCCGTGCTGCGGCGGCTCCACCTGGCGGTCCGCGAGGCGTACGAGGCCGGCTACCTCGGCGCGAACATCCTCGGCAGCGGACTCGACCTCGACATCACCGTGCACGCGGGCGCGGGCGCGTACATCTGCGGCGAGGAGACCGCGCTGCTGGACTCCCTGGAAGGGCGGCGCGGCCAGCCCCGGCTGCGGCCCCCCTTCCCCGCGGTCGCCGGTCTGTACGCGTGCCCCACCGTGGTGAACAACGTCGAGTCCATCGCATCGGTTCCCGCGATCGTCAACCGCGGCAAGGAGTGGTTCCGGTCGATGGGCAGCGAGAAGTCCCCCGGCTTCACGCTCTACTCGCTCAGCGGCCATGTCGCCAGCCCCGGCCAGTACGAGGGACCGCTCGGCATCACGCTGCGCCAGCTCCTCGACATGAGCGGCGGGATGCGCCCCGGCCACCGGCTGAAGTTCTGGACCCCCGGAGGCTCCTCCACCCCGCTGCTCACCGACGAACACCTCGACGTCCCACTGGACTACGAGGCCGTGGGCGCGGCCGGGTCCATGCTCGGCACCAAGGCGCTCCAGTGCTTCGACGAGACCACCTGCGTGGTGCGCGCCGTCACCCGCTGGACCGAGTTCTACGCCCATGAGTCCTGCGGCAAGTGCACCCCCTGCCGGGAGGGCACCTACTGGCTCGTCCAGCTGCTGCGCGACATCGAGGAGGGCAAGGGCGTGATGAGCGACCTCGACAAGCTGAACGACATCGCCGACAACATCAACGGCAAGTCGTTCTGCGCCCTCGGCGACGGCGCAGCCTCGCCGATCTTCTCCTCGCTGAAGTACTTCCGCGAGGAGTACGAGCAGCACATCACCCAAGGCGGCTGTCCCTTCGACCCCGCGAAGTCCACGGCATGGGCCGACAAGCACCTGGAGGCGCGGTCATGACCGTCACCACGTCCAACAGCGCGGGAGGGGGCGCCGTGCCCGCCGAGGACCTGGTCGCCCTCACCATCGACGGCGTCGAGATCTCCGTGCCCAAGGGGACGCTGGTGATCCGGGCCGCCGAGCAGCTCGGCATCGAGATCCCCCGCTTCTGCGACCACCCGCTCCTCGACCCGGCAGGCGCCTGCCGCCAGTGCATCGTCGAGGTCGAGGGCCAGCGCAAGCCGATGGCGTCCTGCACCATCACCTGCACCGACGGCATGGTCGTCAAGACCCAGCTCAGCTCCCCGGTCGCCGAGAAGGCCCAGCGCGGCGTGATGGAACTGCTGCTGATCAACCATCCGCTGGACTGCCCGGTCTGCGACAAGGGCGGCGAGTGCCCGCTGCAGAACCAGGCCATGTCGCACGGCGACGCCGAATCCCGGTTCGAGGGCAGGAAGCGCACCTTCGAGAAGCCCGTGCCGATCTCCCCTCAGGTGCTGCTCGACCGCGAGCGCTGCGTCCTGTGCGCACGCTGCACCCGCTTCTCCAACCAGATCGCGGGCGACCCGATGATCGAAATGCTGGAGCGGGGCGCGCTCCAGCAGGTCGGCACCGGCGTGGGCGACCCCTTCGAGTCGTACTTCTCCGGCAACACCATCCAGATCTGCCCGGTGGGCGCGCTCACCTCGGCCGCGTACCGCTTCCGCTCCCGCCCCTTCGACCTGGTGTCCTCGCCCAGCGTGTGCGAGCACTGTGCGGGCGGCTGCGCCACCCGCACCGACCACCGGCGCGGCAAGGTCATGCGGCGGCTCGCCGCCGACGATCCGGAGGTCAACGAGGAGTGGCTGTGCGACAAGGGCCGGTTCGCCTTCCGCTACGCCCAGCAGCGCGACCGGCTCACCGGACCGCTGGTGCGCAACCGGGACACCGGTGAGCTGGAGCCCGCCGGCTGGCCGGAGGCGCTGGCCGCGGCCGCCGAAGGACTGGCCGCCGCACGCGGCCGGGCCGGGGTGCTGGCGGGCGGCCGGCTGACCGTCGAAGACGCCTACGCCTACGCCAAGTTCGCGCGCGTCGTCCTCGACACCAACGACGTCGACTTCCGCGCGCGCGTGCACAGCAGCGAGGAGGCCGACTTCCTTGCCGCCAGGATCGCCGGCCGCGGCCGCGACCTGGACTCCACCGGTGTGACCTACACGGCGCTGGAGAAGGCCCCGGTCGTGCTGCTGGCCGGGTTCGAGTCCGAGGAGGAGGCGCCCGGCGTCTTCCTGCGGCTGCGCAAGGCGAACCGGAAACACGGCCAGCGCAGCTTCGCGCTCGCCACGCACGCCACGCGAGGCCTGGTCAAGGCCGGTGGGACCCTGCTGCCCGCCGCGCCCGGCACCGAGACCGAGTGGCTGGACGCCCTCGCCGCGGGCGTCGGCCTGGACGGCGACGGCGAGGCGGCCGCCCGGGCGCTGCGGACCGAGGGCGCGGTGCTGATCGTCGGCGAGCGGCTCGCGGGCGTGCCCGGCGCGCTGACCGCCGCCGTGCGCGCCGCGACGGCCACCGGGGCGCGGCTGGTGTGGATTCCGCGCCGGGCGGGCGAGCGCGGCGCGGTCGAGGCGGGCGCGATCCCCTCGCTGCTGCCGGGCGGCCGCCCCGCCACCGATCCGCGCGCTCGTGAGGAGACCGCGGCCGTATGGCGCGTACGGGAGCTTCCGCACCGCTACGGCCGCGACACCGGCCAGATCGTGGAGGCCGCCGCCACCGGCGAGCTGGCAGCGCTGCTGGTCGGCGGGGTCGAGGTGGCCGACCTGCCCGACCCGGCACGCGCGCGTGAGGCGCTCGCCCAGGCGTTCACCGTCTCGCTTGAGCTGCGGCCCGGCGACGTCACGGCACATGCCGATGTCGTTCTTCCGGTTGCGGCCGTCGCAGAGAAGCCCGGCGCCTTCCTCAACTGGGAAGGCCGGGTGCGGATGTTCGAGGCCGCTCTCAAGCCGGACCAGCTGACCCGTACGCCCGCCCCGGCGGACGCACGTGTGCTGCATATGCTCGCCGACGCGCTCGACCACGACCTCGCCCTGCCCGACCTGCGGTCCGTGCGGCGGGAGATGGACCGGCTCGGCCGCTGGGACGGGCCGCGGGCCGGCGAATCCGTGGCGCCGGCGCGGTCGCTGCCGCACCCCGGCCCCGGAGAAGCGGTCCTGGGCGGCCATCGGATGCTGCTCGACCAGGGCGTTCTCCAGGAGGGCGACCCGGCGCTGGCCGCCACCCGGCACGCGGCCGTGGCCCGGCTCTCGGCGACCACCGCCGCCGAGACCGGCGTCAAGGACGGCGACATGCTCCAGGTGTCCGGACCGGCGGGCGCGGTGCGGCTGCCGCTTCAGGTGAGCGAGATGCCCGACCGGGTGGTGTGGCTGCCGCTGAACTCCGCGGGCGGCGGCGTCCTGGCGGACACCGGCGCCCGCCCCGGTGAACTGGTGCGCATCACGGCGGCTCCGGGAGCGCCGGAGACGGCTGAGAGTGAGGTGGAGGCATGACGGCGAACCCGGCTCTGGCTCTTGAGCACCTGGCCCTTGAAGACCTGTCCATGTTCGGGCGGGACCCCTGGTGGCTCATCGTCGTCAAGGCGGTGTTCTGCTTCGCCTTCCTGATGGTCACCGTGCTCTTCTCCATCGTGTGGGAGCGCAAGGTGGTGGCCTGGATGCAGCGGCGCATCGGCCCCAACCGGCACGGCCCCTGGGGGCTGCTGCAGTCGCTCGCCGACGGCGTCAAGCTGATGCTGAAGGAAGACCTGGTCGTCCGGCGGGCCGACAAGGCGGTCTATGTCCTCGCGCCGGTCGTGGCCGCGATCCCCGCCTTCATGGCATTCGCCGTGATCCCCTTCGGACCGGCGGGCAACGAGGTCTCGATCTTCGGCCAGCGCACCACGATGCAGCTCACCGATCTGCCGATCGCGATGCTGTACATCCTCGCGGTCGCCTCGGTCGGCATCTACGGCATCGTGTTGGCCGGCTGGTCCTCCGGATCGACCTACCCGCTGCTCGGCGGACTGCGGGCCTGTGCGCAGATGATCTCGTACGAGATCGCGATGGGCGCGGCCTTCGCCTCCGTCTTCCTCTACTCCGGGTCGATGTCGACCTCAGCGATTGTGGAAGCGCAGGCGGACCGCTGGTACGTGGTGCTGCTGCCGGTGTCGTTCCTGATCTATGTGGTGACGATGGTCGGCGAGGTCAACCGCGCACCCTTCGACATGCCGGAGTCCGAAGGCGACCTGGTCGGCGGCTTCAACACCGAGTACAGCTCCATCAAGTTCGCGATGTTCATGCTGGCCGAGTACATCAACATGGTCACGGTCGCGGCGGTGTCGGTGACCCTCTTCCTGGGCGGCTGGCGGGTCCCGTACCCGGTGTCCGCCGTCTGGGAGGGCGCGAACCACGGCTGGTGGCCGCTGCTCTGGTTCACGCTCAAGCTGCAACTGCTGCTGTTCTTCTTCATCTGGCTGCGCGGCACGCTCCCGCGGGTCCGCTACGACCAGCTGATGAAGCTCGGCTGGAAGGTGCTCATCCCCGTCTCGGTGGTCTGGCTGATGCTGGTCGCCACCGTGCGGGCACTGCGGAACGAGAACTACGACTTCCAGCAGATCGTGCTGTACGTCGGCGGCGCGGTCCTCGCCGTCCTGCTGCTGTCCTTCGTCGCGGACCTCTTCCGGGGCCGGCAGGAGAAGGCGGAGGAGGAGGCGGCGGTCAAGCGGGAGCCCGCCGAGTTTGACCCGATGGCCGGCGGATTCCCCGTGCCGCCGCTGCCCGGACAGACCCTGCCGCCCGTGCCGCGCCGCAGGCCGCGCCGCGAGCGCGAGCTGATTGCCAGTGGTGGACCCGGCAGTGACAGCGGCGGGGGACACCCCCGAACCCCCGGGGACAGTGACGGAAAGGAGGCTGACGGTGTCTGAGGAGAACGAGACCACATCCACATCCGCGCAGGCGTCCGCGTTCCACAATCCCGTGGCCGGCTTCGGCGTGACCTTCAAGGCCATGTTCAGGAAGCGGCTGACCGAGCAGTACCCGGAACAGCGGAAGGTCACAGCACCGCGCTTCCACGGCCGGCACCAGCTCAACCGCCATCCCGACGGCCTGGAGAAGTGCGTCGGCTGCGAGCTGTGCGCCTGGGCCTGCCCCGCCGACGCCATCTACGTCGAAGGCGCGGACAACACGGACGAGGAGCGCTACTCCCCGGGCGAGCGCTACGGCCGCGTCTACCAGATCAACTACGCCCGCTGCATCTTCTGCGGGCTGTGCATCGAGGCCTGTCCGACGCGCGCGCTGACGATGACCAACGAGTTCGAGCTGGCCGACAGCAGCCGGGCCAACCTCATCTTCACCAAGGACCAGCTCCTCGCCGGTCTGGAGGAGGGCATGGTCGACAGCCCGCACGCCATCTATCCCGGGATGGACGAGCAGGACTACTACCGGGGGCTGGTGACCGAGGCCGCACCCGGCACCGTCCGGCAGCAGCCCGGGTCCCAGGAGGACGACGAGAAGGAGAAGCGGCAGGAGGAGGTGGCGGACGCATGAACACCACCCTCGCCGCCACCCTGACCTCCACCGGCGAGGCCGTCCAGTTCTGGATCCTCGGCACCGTCGCCGTCGTCGGGGCGCTGTGCACCATCCTGATGAAGAAGGCCGTGCACAGTGCGCTCTGCCTGGCCGGGACCATGATCGTGCTGGCGGTGTTCTACCTCGCCAACGGCGCCTACTTCCTGGGCGTCGTACAGATCATCGTCTACACCGGCGCGATCATGATGCTGTTCCTGTTCGTCGTCATGCTCGTCGGCGTGACCGCGGCGGACTCTCTGAAGGAGACCCTCAAGGGACAGCGCTGGCTCGCTGCGGGCTGCGGTCTCGGCTTCGGCATCCTGCTGATCGCCGGCATCGGCAATGCCTCGCTGTCGACGTTCAACGGCCTGGGCGCGGCCAACACCGCCCACGGCGGCAATGTCGAGGGGCTCGCCCGGCTGCTCTTCACCCGCTATGTGTTCGCCTTCGAGATCACCGGCGCACTGCTGATCACCGCCACGGTGGGAGCCATGGTGCTGACCCACCGGGAGCGCACGGAGCGGGCCAGGACCCAGCGCGAACTGGCCGAGCAGCGCGTCAGGGAAGGCAAGCAGCTGCCCCCGCTGCCCGCACCCGGCGTCTACGCCCGGCACAACGCGGTGGACATCGCCGGGCTGCTGCCCGACGGCACCCCGTCCGAGCTGACCGTCAGCAAGACCCTGCGGGAGCGGGACCAGGTCCGCGATGTGTCGAGCGAGGCGCTGAACGACCTCAAGGCACTGGAGCAGCGCTCCGAGGAGCGGCTCGGCCGGGACGAGGAGGCGGTCAAGTGAACCCCGTCAACTATCTCTATCTCGCGGCGCTGCTGTTCACCATCGGCGCGGCGGGCGTGCTGATCCGGCGGAACGCGATCGTGGTGTTCATGAGCGTGGAGCTGATGCTCAACGCCTGCAATCTGTCGCTCGTCACCTTCTCCCGGATGCACGGCAACCTCGACGGCCAGATCGTCGCCTTCTTCACGATGGTCGTCGCCGCCGCGGAGGTCGTGGTCGGTCTCGCGATCATCGTGTCGCTGTTCCGCTCCCGTCACTCGGCCTCGGTCGACGACGCCAGCCTGATGAAGCTGTAAGGGGACGCTGACCGTGGACAATCTGATTGCGCTGCTGATCGCGGCGCCACTGCTCGGAGCGGCGCTGCTGCTGTGCGGCGGACGGCGGCTCGACGGCGCCGGGCACTGGGTCGCCACCGTGCTCGCCTTTGTGTCCTTCCTCTTCGGCACGGTGCTCTTCGCCGACATGCTGGGCAAGGCCGCGGACGACCGGACCCTGCACCAGCAGCTGTTCAGCTGGATTCCCGTCGAGGGCTTCCAGGCGGACGTCGCCTTCCAGCTGGACCAGCTGTCGATGACATTCGTCCTGCTGATCACCGGTGTCGGCTCGCTCATCCATCTGTACTCCGTCGGATACATGGAGCACGACGAGCGCCGCCGCCGTTTCTTCGGCTATCTGAACCTCTTCCTCGCGGCCATGCTGCTGCTGGTCCTCGCCGACAACTATCTGCTGCTGTACGTCGGCTGGGAGGGCGTCGGCCTCGCCTCGTATCTGCTCATCGGCTTCTGGCAGCACAAGCCGAGCGCGGCGACGGCCGCCAAGAAGGCGTTCCTGGTCAACCGGGTCGGCGACATGGGCCTGTCGATCGCGGTGATGCTGATGTTCACCACCTTCGGCACCTTCGCCTTCACTCCGGTGCTGGAGTCGACCGGAGAGACCAGCGAGGCCATGCTGACGGCCATCGGACTGCTGCTGCTGCTGGCCGCCTGCGGCAAGTCCGCCCAGGTGCCGCTGCAGTCCTGGCTCGGGGACGCGATGGAGGGCCCCACGCCCGTCTCCGCCCTGATCCACGCGGCCACCATGGTGACTGCCGGCGTCTATCTGATCGTCCGCTCCGGCGCGATCTTCAACGCCGCGCCGGACGCACAGCTCGCGGTCGTGGTCGTCGGCGCGGTCACGCTCCTCTTCGGTGCGATCATCGGTTGCGCCAAGGACGACATCAAGAAGGCGCTGGCCGGATCCACCATGTCGCAGATCGGCTATATGGTCCTGGCGGCCGGGCTCGGCCCGATCGGCTACGCCTTCGCCATCATGCACCTGGTGACGCACGGCTTCTTCAAGGCCGGACTGTTCCTCGGCGCCGGATCGGTCATGCACGGCATGAACGACGAAGTCGACATGAGGAAGTACGGCGGCCTGAGGAAGTATCTGCCGATCACCTTTGTGACGTTCGGGCTCGGCTATCTCGCCATCATCGGCGTGCCGCCGTTCTCCGGATTCTTCTCCAAGGACAAGATCATTGAGGCGGCCTTCGCCCAGGAGGGCGCCCGGGCCTGGATCTTCGGGGGCATCGCGCTGCTGGGCGCCGGCATCACCGCCTTCTATATGACCCGCGTGATGCTGATGACCTTCTTCGGCAAGCAGCGCTGGCAGCCGGACGCCGAGGGCGAACAGCCGCATCCGCACGAGGCGCCGCGCACCATGACGATCCCGATGATCCTGCTCGCGGTCGGCTCGGTCGGGGCCGGAGCGTTCTTCAGCATCGGCGACCGGTTCGTCAACTGGCTCGCCCCCGTCACCGAATTCGAGCACCCCCACCCGGTGATCAGCGTGCCGGTCATCACCGCGTCCACCATCGCGGTGCTGCTGGTCGGCGCGGCCCTCGCGTATGCGATGTACGGCACCCGACCGGTGCCCGTCACCGCCCCGCGCGGCTCGCTGCTCACCCGGGCCGCCCGCCGCGACCTCCTCCAGGACGACTTCAACCATGTGGTCCTGGTCCGCGGGGGCGAGCATCTGACCCGCTCGCTCGTCTATGTCGACCACACCCTGGTCGACGGGGTGGTCAACGGCACGGCCGCCGGCTTCGGCGGCCTCTCCGGCCGGCTGCGCAAGCTGCAGAACGGCTACGCCCGCACCTATGCGGTCTCGATGTTCGGAGGTGCAGCGGTGCTGATCGCCGCGACCCTGCTGATGAGGGCGGTCTGACCATGTCCTTTCCCCTGCTGACGGCGACGGCGGCGCTTCCCGCGGTCGGGGCGGTCGCTGTCGCCGCCGTCCCCGCCGCCCGCCGCACCGCGGCCAAATGGCTCGCACTGCTCTTCTCGCTCGGCACGCTGGCGCTGGCCGTGACCGTGCTCGTACGGTTCGAGCCGGGCGGCGCGCGCTATCAGCTCACCGAATCCCATGCCTGGATCGCCGACTTCGGAGTCCGCTACGAGCTGGGTGTGGACGGCATCGGGGTGACGCTGCTGGCGCTCACCGCCCTGCTGGTTCCCTTCGTCATCGCAGCCGGCTGGCACGACGCCGACCCCTCCCCCGACTCCGGCGGAGAGGCGCCGGCCGAGACGAAGCACTATCGATGGCGGCCGACCCAGGGCTTCTTCGCGCTGATCCTGATGGTCGAGGCGATGGTGATCCTCTCCTTCGAGGCCACCGACGTCTTCCTCTTCTACATCCTCTTCGAGGCCATGCTCATCCCGATGTACTTCCTCATCGGCGGCTTCGGAGACCGCGCCCATGCGCAGGGCGAGGAGGCGGCCGCCACCCAGCGGTCGTACGCGGCCGTGAAGTTCCTGCTCTACAACCTGGTCGGCGGGCTGATCATGCTGGCCGCCGTCATCGGGCTCTATGTCGTCGCCGGGAGCTTCTCGCTGGGCGAGATCGCCGCGGCGCGGGCGAGCGGCGAGCTGGAGATGGCGACCAACACGGAGCGGCTGCTCTTCCTCGGCTTCTTCTTCGCCTTCGCGATCAAGGCCCCGCTGTGGCCGCTGCACACCTGGCTGCCCAACGCGATGGGCGAGGCGACCGCTCCCGTCGCCGTGCTGATCACGGCGGTCGTCGACAAGGTCGGCACCTTCGCGATGCTCCGCTTCTGCCTCCAGCTCTTCCCCGAGGCGTCGAAGTGGGCCACCCCGGTGATCATCGTGCTGTCGCTGATCAGCATCGTCTACGGCGCGCTGCTCGCGGTCGGCCAGCGCGACATCAAGCGGCTGATCGCCTACGCCTCGATCTCCCACTTCGGCTTCATCATCCTCGGCATCTTCGCGATGACCAGCCAGGGCCAGTCCGGCGCGACGCTCTACATGGTCAACCACGGCATCTCGACGGCCGCGCTGATGCTGGTGGCCGGGTTCCTGATCTCGCGGCGCGGCTCGCGTCTCATCGCCGACTACGGCGGGGTGCAGAAGGTGGCGCCGGTGCTCGCGGGCACATTCCTGGTGGGCGGCCTGGCGACGCTGTCACTGCCCGGACTCGCGCCCTTCGTCAGTGAGTTCCTGGTCCTGGTCGGCACGTTCACCCGCTATCCGGCCGCCGGGATCGTCGCCACCTTCGGCATCGTGCTGGCGGCGCTCTACGTCCTGGTGCTCTATCAGCGCACCATGACCGGCCCGGTCAAGGAGGAGGTGCGGTCCATGCCTGACCTCCGGGTGCGTGAGCTGGCGGTGGTCGCCCCGCTGATCGCGCTGCTGATCTTCCTGGGCGTCTATCCGAAGCCGGTCACCGAGATCGTCAATCCGGCCGTGGAGCACACCATGTCCGATGTTCAGCAGCAGGACCCCCGGCCCGATGTGGAGGCAGCCAAGTGAGCGCTTCAGCTGTCCACAGCCTGTGGACGACGGCGGCACAGCAGCCGGTCGACTCGATCCCGGCACCGCATATCGAGTACTCCCAGCTCTCCCCCATGCTGATCGTCGTGGGCGCGGCGGTCCTCGGGGTGCTGGTGGAGGTGGTCGTCCCCCGCAAGGCCCGCTACCACTCGCAGCTGTTCCTCTCGGTCACGGCGCTGGCCGCCGCCTTCGCGGCGGTCGTCGGCCTGGCGGCCACCGGCCACGGCACGACCAAGGTGCAGATCGCGGCGATGGGCGCGATCGCGGTGGACGGGCCCGCGCTGTTCCTGCAGGGCACGATCCTGCTGGCCTCCCTGGCAGCGGTGTTCACCTTCGCCGAGCGGCGGCTCGACCCGCGGGCGCACGGCAAGCATGTCGACTCCTTCGTCGCGCAGGCCGGTTCGGTGCCCGGCGGCGAGGGCGAGCAGGCCGCGGTGCGGGCCGGGTTCACCACCACCGAGGTGTACCCGCTGATGCTGTTCGCGGTCACCGGCATGCTGGTCTTCCCGGCGGCCAACGACCTGCTGACGCTCTTCATCGCCTTGGAGGTCTTCTCCCTTCCGCTCTATCTGCTGTGCGCACTGGCCCGCCGCAAGCGGCTGATGTCGCAGGAGGCCGCGGTCAAGTACTTCCTGCTGGGCGCGTTCTCCTCAGCCTTCCTGCTGTTCGGGATCGCGCTGCTGTACGGCTACGCGGGCTCGGTGTCGTACGCCCGGATCGCGGAGGTCGTCGACGGCAGCGTCCGCGCGATCGACCCGGCGCTCGCCCAGACCATGGGCAATGACGCACTGCTGCTGATCGGCGGTGCGATGCTGCTGATGGGCCTGCTGTTCAAGGTGGGCGCCGTGCCGTTCCATATGTGGACCCCGGACGTCTACCAGGGTGCGCCGACCCCGGTGACCGGCTTTATGGCCGCTGCCACCAAGGTCGCCGCGTTCGGCGCTCTGCTCCGCCTGCTGTACGTGGTGCTGCCGGGCCTGAACTGGGACTGGCGGCCGGTGCTGTGGGGCGTGGCGATCGTGACCATGCTCGGCGGCGCGATCGTGGCGATCACCCAGACCGACATCAAGCGGCTGCTGGCCTACTCGTCCATCGCACACGCGGGCTTCATCCTGGCCGGTGTGATCGCGCTGACGCCCGATGGGATCTCGTCCGTCCTCTTCTACCTGGCCGCGTACTCCTTTGTGACGATCGGCGCGTTCGCCGTGGTGACGCTGGTGCGGGACGCGGGCGGCGAGGCGACGCACCTGTCCAAGTGGGCGGGGCTGGGCCGGCGGTCGCCGCTGGCCGCCGCGGTCTTCGCGGTGTTTCTGCTCGCTTTCGCCGGCATTCCGCTGACCAGCGGCTTCGCCGGCAAGTTCGCCGTCTTCAAGGCGGCGGCGGAGGGCGGTGCGGGGGCGCTGGTGGTGATCGGCGTGATCGCGTCGGCCATCGCCGCGTTCTTCTACATCCGGGTGATCGTGCTGATGTTCTTCAGCGAGCCCAAGCCGGAGGGCCCCACGGTCGCCGTCCCCTCGCCGCTGACGATGACCACGATCGCGGTCGGCGTCGCGGTGACGCTGGCGCTGGGGGTGGCCCCGCAGTACTTCCTGGACCTGGCGGGCCAGGCGAGCGGATTCGTGCGGTAGCCGTGCCCTGCGGCCTGAAGGCCGTGTCCTCAATCGCCGGACGGGCTCTTGTGAGCCTCGCCGGCGATTGAGGCGCGGGAGTTCGGGTGGGGGCCCCGGGTCAAGGCCGACCGCGGTTCAGCGCGTCGGCCGCACCCGCCCCGTGACCTCGCCCAGCCCCACGCGTGTGCCGTCCGGCCCCGGCGCCCATGCCGTCATCGTGACCTCGTCGCCGTCTTCCAGGAACGTGCGCTTCCCTTCGGGAAGGTCGAGGACGTCGCGGCCGTTCCAGGTCAGTTCCAGCAGCGAGCCCCGCTGGTGGACCTCGGGGCCGCTGACCGTGCCGGAGCCGAAGAGGTCGCCGGTGCGCAGCGACGCGCCGTTGACCGTCATATGGGCGAGCTGCTGGGCGGCCGTCCAGTACATCGTGGCGAACGGCGGCTCCGCGATCACATGGCCGTTGAGCGCGACTGTGATCCGCAGGTCGTAGCCGCCGGGCTCGTCCTGCGCCGAGTCGTCCAGATACGGCAGCAGTTCGACGTCGCGGGCGGGCGGGGCGACCCTGGCCTCCTCCAGCGCCAGAAGCGGGGTGACCCATGCGGAGACGGAGGTGGCGAAGGACTTGCCGAGGAACGGCCCGAGCGGCACATACTCCCAGGCCTGGATGTCACGGGCGGACCAGTCGTTCAGCAGAAACAGGCCGAAGACATGGTCCCTGAAGTCTCCGAGCCCCACCGGGCGGCCCGGTTCGGAGGGCGTTCCGACCAGGAAGCCGACCTCCGCCTCGATGTCGAGCTTCACGGACGGGCCGAAGACGGGCGCGGCGTCGGCCGGGGTCTTGCGCTGGCCGGAGGGCCGCACCACATCGGTGCCGGAGACGACGACCGTTCCGGAGCGGCCGTGGTAACCGATGGGCAGATGCTTCCAGTTGGGGGTGAGCGGCTCACCGTCCGGGCGGAACATCCGGCCCACGTTGGCCGCGTGGTTTTCGCTGGCGTAGAAGTCGACGTAGTCCGCGACCTCGTAGGGGAGGTGCACGGTGAGCGAGTCCAGCGGGTGCAGCAGCGGCTCGATCTGCGGCCGGTGCGCGGGCACGGTGACCCAGGCGGTGATCGCCCGCCGCACGTCCTGCCATACGGTCCGCCCGGCGGCCAGCAGAGGGTTGAGGCTCGGCTGCGCCAGCAGGGCGGCGTACGGGGAGCCGAGGGCGTGGGCCGCGGCCCCGAGGTCGAGCGCGTGGCCGCCGATGCGGACGCCGAGCCTGCGGTGCTCGGGTTCGCCGGCCGTGGTGAAGACGCCGTACGGGAGGTTGTGCGGGCCGAAGGGATCGCCCTCGGGGAGATCGAGCGGGCTCTGCTCGGGCATCGGTGCTTGCCTCGCTTTCCACGGGTGTGAGGGTCACGTTACGTCGGGCGGCCGCGCGGCACGTAGGGGGCTTCTGCGATCAGTTCTCCCGGCGCGGGATGTGCTTCTCCCAGGTCCGGTGGAAGACGATCTCCTTGCCGTCGCGGCAGACCAGCTCGTTGGAGAGGAGGAAGTCCGCTTCGTCGCAGCCCAGTTCGGAGCGGGATTCCAGGCGCACGTCCCACGGCAGGTCGGGGCGGTGCAGCCGGATCGTCCAGTCGGACCGCGCGTGGGCCGAGAGCGGGTCGTCCTCCTGGATGGTGTAGGCGTCCAGGGTGTCCTCGGTGTATTCGAGCCCGTCGGGGTGGATCCGGGTGCCGCCGTAGCGGGGGACGAGCTCCAGCCGCCATTCCCCCTTGGCGACATCCCGGATCACCAGGCGCTCCGGCCGCTGCTCGTCGAGCGTGGCGGGCGAGCTGACGCCCAGCGGCTCGGACTGCTCCGGCTCCTCGAAGGCGATGGCGTCCTCGGTGGGGGTGCGTACGGGCAGCTCCAGATGGGACCCGGAAGGTTCCAGGGTGAAGCCGGGGTCCTCGTGCGCGCCGGGGCTCTGCGGCCAGATCCAGGGCCAGTACGCGGAGGAGACGGCCAGCCGGATGCGATGGCCGGGCGGAAAGGTGTGGCCGATGGCGCTCAGCTCGAAGGTGACGCTCTCACTCGCGCCGGGCGGCCAGGCGTCGGCCCGGTCGTGGCCATGGCGTGCGGCGAGATTGAGGACGCCCCGTGTGACCAGGGTGGACGCGCCGTCGGGCGCGACGTCGCAGAGCCGGGCCGCCACCTGCCCGTAGGGGACGTCCAACCGCAGCCGCAGGGTCACGCGCGGGCAGCCGAGGATCTCGACCGGGCCGTCCGCCTCGGCCACCGGGAACTCGAAGCAGGCGCAGCGCGCGTCCTCGGCCCGCTGGTCGGGCGGCAGATCCGCGTCATTGCCGAGCGGGAGGTGCCGTCCGGCGTCCAGGCCGGTGTGCTCCGGCGAGCGTACGGGCACGGGCGCGCCCGTCAGCCCGTATGTCACGGGAGCGAGGTGCGGGGACGGCCAGGAGGGCTCGCCGACCCAGCGGCCCGGCAGCTCGGGGTAGACCGTCGCGGGCGGGTGGGAGCGGCTGATCCAGCAGCGCAGCAGCGGCTCGGACAGCACGTCGTTGTCCGCGCCCTTGAGGTGGCGGTCCCACCAGCGGAGCGTCTCCTGGAGGAAGCCGATCGACGGTCCCGGCGGTCTGCCCCGGTCGGGGTACTGGTGGCACCAGGGGCCGATGATGCCGCGCACCCGGTCGGGCGGCAGCAGTTCCGCCAGCCTCAGCACCGCGTCCCGGCAGGGGTCGTGCCAGCCGCCGACGGCGAGCACCGCGGCTTCGATCTTGGCGCAGTCCTCGCGGACGCTGCTCTCGGTCCAGTAGGCGTCACGGGTCTGGTGGGCCAGCCAGGTGTGGATGAGCGGTTCCAGCGTGTCGAGGCGTCGCAGCCACAGTTCGCGCCAGCCGTCCCCGGCGTACACGGGGTCCGGCGGCCGGGCGGCGAGGGCGAGCAGCGCGGCGGAGCGGGCGTGCATGCCCTCGGCGAGCAGGGAGCCGCCCAGATAGTGCACATCGTTGTCGTACCGGTCGTCTCCGGTGCACACGGCCACCACCGCCGCAAGCGGCTCGGGGGTGAGCGCGGCGATCCGCAGGGCGGTATAGCCGCCCCAGGAGATCCCGAACATCCCGACCCGTCCGCTGCACCAGGGCTGCCCGGCCAGCCAGTCGATCACCTCGATGCCGTCGGACGTCTCGGCAGGCGTGTACTCGTCGCCGGGCGTCCCCTCGCTGTTGCCGTGGCCGCGTACGTCGACGCGAACGGAGGCGTAGCCGTGGCCCGCGTACCAGGGGTGGCGCTGCCAGTCGCGCGGCGCCGTCCAGTCGGTGAGCCGGTAGGGGACGTACTCGAGCAGGGCGGGGACGGGCTCGTCGGTCAGCGGCCGCCACACCCGCGCGTACAGTCTCACCCCGTCCCGCAGCGGGATGCGGACATCCTCGTGGAGGGTCTCGTAGGGGAAGTCGGTGCGGATGCGGCGCATGGTATGACCTGCCTTCGCCCTGCCATGACCTGCGGATGGGGCTGTCGAACAAGCTCCGGACAAAAATTCGAAAGAGCTCGAAAGAGATGAATAGGTGGTGTATCTCCTGTTCCCGAACATACCGGCGGCGGCGGGCGGCCGCCCATGGTGATCGAAACGCGACCGGATACGCTGACTTGAGTGAATCCAGTGACACATCGACAATCCGTGTGATCATCGGCAGACAGGAGACCCCCTCGTGACCGTCGTCGGGCCGTTCGGGCTGAGCGTGCGGGACCAGGCTCTTGAAGCCGATGTCCAGACCGGATTGGCGGCTGTCGAGGCGGGGCTGCTCGATGCCTGCAAGAGCGACGTGCCCTTCATCACGGAGGCCGCCCAGCATCTGGTGCGCGCCGGGGGCAAGCGGTTCCGCCCGCTGCTGGTGATGCTCGCCGCCCAGTTCGGCGACCCCTACGCGCCCGGCGTGGTGCCCTCGGCGGTCGTGGTCGAGCTGACCCACCTCGCCACGCTCTACCACGACGACGTGATGGACGAGGCCGAGGTCCGCCGCGGAGTGCCCAGCGCCAATGCCCGCTGGGGCAACTCGGTGGCCGTCCTCACGGGTGACTTTCTCTTCGCGCGCGCCTCACACATACTGGCGGATCTCGGCCCGGAGGCCGTGCGCATCCAGGCCGAGGCCTTCGAGCGGCTGGTGACGGGCCAGATCCTGGAGACCGCCGGACCGCGCGACGGCCGCGACCCGGTCGGGCACTACCTGGACGTCATCGGCGGCAAGACCGGTTCGCTGATCGCCGTCTCCGGCCGCTTCGGCGCGATGATGTCGGGCGCGGACGAGAGCGTCGTGGATGTGCTGACCCAGTACGGGGAGCGGCTCGGCGCGGCCTTCCAGCTCGCCGACGACGTGCTGGACATCGCCAGCGACTCGCATGAGTCGGGCAAGACGCCCGGCACCGATCTGCGCGAGGGGATCGCCACCCTGCCGGTGCTCCATCTGCGCGCCCAGGCCGCGGCGCACGGACGGGAAGAGGACCTGGCGCTGGTCGAGATGCTCGAAGGGGATCTCACGGACGACGCCCGGCACGCGGAGGCGCTCCGGCTGCTGCGCGCGCACCCGGCGCTGGAGCAGGCTCGGCGGGACACCGTGCGGTACGCGGAGGAGGCGCGGGCGATGCTCGCCCCGCTGCCCGACGGGTATGCCAAGGCGGCGCTCGCGGAGCTCTGCGACGCGGTGGTGCACCGCGCCGGCTGACGCCCCGAAGCCGCTGATGTGAGCGGAAGGCACAAGGTGCGACCCGCGTCCTTCGGGCGCGGGTCTTCTGCTGTGCGCGCCATGACCCCTACTGGATGGGGGAGATGTCGGGGTCCGCTGTCATACCGCAGCAGTACGTCAACTTGCTTCCGCGGTCTGACGCTTTCGCAGAACCGATTTGGTCAGATGAATACACCACTGCTGGACCACTCAGACCGAATCGGGTGAGGGCACACCATGGCACCGAACGACAGCGCACAGACCACCGAAGAGGCCGAGGACCTCACTGCGGGACGCCGCAAGGCCGCCCGCTATCTCGTCCCGGTCGCGGTGGCCGGGGCCGCCGCGGCGACCATCGGGCTCGTCCCGGCGCTCGCGGCGGCCGGTGACCCGGACCTGCCGAAGATCAGCGCTCAGGAGCTGATCGAGAAGATGGCCGCGTCGGACGCCGAGCAGTTCTCCGGGACCGTGAAGATCCGCACGGATCTGGGGCTCCCGGCGCTGGCCGGGCTCTCGGACCTCGGCGGCCTGGCCGGCACGGCGGGCGGGAACGGCTCGGGCCCCGGCTCCGCCGCCTCGCCCGACGCGAAGCTGATGGAGCTCGCCACGGGCACGCACACACTGCGGGTCGCCGCAGACGGCCCCGACCGGCAGCGGCTGACGATCGTCGAGGGTGCGGGCGAGTACAGCCTGATCCACGACGGCGAGGAGTTCTGGGCATACGACAGCGCCGCCGAGGAGGCCGTGCACGGCACGGAGAAGAAGTCCGGGGCGGGCGCGGACGAGCCGGCGGAGCCCCTCCCGGACGACCTCCCCGCCACACCCAAGGAACTGGCCGACCAGGTGCTCAAGGCGGCGGACGAGACCACCTCGGTGACCGTCGGCGGCACAGCGCACGTCGCCGGGCGCGACGCCTACCAGTTGGTGATCAAGCCCAAGCAGCAGGGCTCGACGATCGGCTCGGTCAAGATAGCGGTGGACGCGCAGAACGGCGTGCCGCTGAAGTTCACGCTGATCCCGAGCAGCGGCGGCAAGGCCGCGATCGACGCCGGATTCACCAAGGTCGACTTCTCCAGGCCGGACGGCTCCGTCTTTGACTTCACCCCGCCGAAGGGGACGAAGGTGACCGAGGCCGACGAGCTTGAGCGGCAGCACGCGGGGATCGCCGAGCCGGGCAAGGGCGGCAAGCACGCGGAGGAACTGGAGGAACTGGAAGGCCTGGAGGACTTCGAGGGCCTGAACGTCATCGGCGAGGGCTGGACGTCCATCGCCAGGGTCGAGGTCCCGGGCGGTGCGCCGCTGTCCGAGATGAAGGACAGCGAGGACCTGCCGGCCGAGGCCCGCGGGCTGCTGGACTCCTTCGGCGACAAGGTCGAGGGCAAGTTCGGCTCGGGCACCTTCTTCTCCACCCGGCTGGTCAACGCCCTGATGACGGACGACGGGACGGTCTATGTCGGCGCGGTCACCAAGGACGCGCTGGTGAAGGCGGCTGACGAAGCGAAGTGACCGTCTGCGGCGGCTGACGGACGACTGCATGCGCGCGCCGCAGGGCACGCGCATGCAGTCTCCTGTGGGGGGTGGCGGTCTGCGGCCCCCGCCGGGGCTCACCCCGGACCGGGACGGCCCCGGACGGGCTCAGAAGGTCAGCCGGAAGCTGTCGACATAGCCGGTGTCCCAACGGGCCACGTCCTGGACGCGAAGCTGCCAGGTGCCGTTCGCGGTCTCGTCGGAGGCGTTCACCGTGTACGTCTCGATCACGTTGTCCGCCGAGTCGCCGCCGCTCGCGTTCTTCAGCCGGTAGGCGCTCCCGTCCGGAGCCACGAGATCGATGACCAGATCCCCGCGCCAGGTGTGCTTGATGTCCACGCCCACCCGGAGCGCGGAGGGCGCGTTGCCGGCGCGGCCGGTGACGGTGACGGAGGAGGTGACGGCGGCTCCGTAGTCGGGGATGGAGACGTCGGCGGTGTTCTCGTAGACGTCGCCGTCGGGCGGGGTGGTCGGCTCGGCGCCGAGCGTCCACACGGCGTGCGCGATGGCGTCGCTGTTGCGGTCCAGCGCGGTGTCGTCGATGTTCGAGGTGGTGTCGCAGGAGCGGTGGTAGCAGCGGTCGAAGGCCTGGCCCGCCGTGCCGCCCCACTTCGCCGCCTGGGCACTGGACTTGTAGCGGCCGGCTCCGGTGAACAGCCCGCCGACCGGGATGCCGGCGTTCTTGAAGTTGGCGTGGTCGGAGCGGCCGTCGCCCTCGGTCTCGATCTCGGTGGGGACGCCGATCCCGGCGAAGTAGTCCTTGA
Organism: Streptomyces chengmaiensis; assembly: GCF_029846775.1. Lineage (NCBI taxonomy): Bacteria > Bacillati > Actinomycetota > Actinomycetes > Kitasatosporales > Streptomycetaceae > Streptomyces > Streptomyces chengmaiensis. The sequence continues at coordinate 13,615 of NZ_JARWBG010000031.1, read as the reverse complement.
GCGTGGCTTCGAGCACGGGGTCGTCGTCGTAGACGAAGTACCCGGGGTTCGGGGACCCGATCATGTCGAAGTTGAGATAGCCGGAGATCTTCGAACGCTCCGCGGACGGCATGGTGTTGACATAGTGCCGGGAGCCGACCAGCCCCAGCTCCTCCGCGCCCCACCAGGCGAACCGCAGATGCTTCGTCGGCTCCAGCTGGGCCCGGGAGACGGCGAGCGCGGTCTCCAGCACGCCTGCGGAGCCGGAGCCGTTGTCGTTGATGCCGGGGCCCGAGGAGACCGAGTCGAGGTGCGCGCCCGCCATCAGGACGTCGTCGGGGTCGCCGCCCGGCCAGTCGGCGACCAGGTTGTAGCCGGTCGCGCCGTTGGAGCTGAACTGCTGCACGGTCGTGGTGTATCCGGCGGCGTCCAGTTTCGCTTTCGCGTAGTCGAGGGACGCCCGGTAACCGGGGCGGCCGTGCGCACGGTTGCCGCCGTTGGCGGAGGCGATCGACTGGAACTGCGTCAGATGCGCCTTGACATTCGCCACGGGTATGTCGGGGGCGGCAAGCGGACCGACGGCGGCCGCGGACGGCGCGGCCGCCGTCGCGGGCGCGGCGGCGCCCAGCAGTCCGGCGAGGGCCAGAACCGCAACGGCGGCGGTGCGTCTGGGGACGGAGAGACTCATGTGGGGGCTCCGATATTCCGTACGGGGACAGGACGGAACGTGCGTGACGCCCGAGGACGGCGGTGTCCCAGGGCGCTGGAGCAAAAGACGCGCAGAGCGCGCGCAGACAATGGCCGACTCATGGCCCGGCTATTGGTGCGCAGCGTGTGCTGAATGGTCAGGGAGGGACTGACTCACCGTCAAGGGCGGAAACCGGTCAGCAATGTTCATATAGCGGACGGGTTCGCGGCAGGTTCATTCCACGCAGAATTCATTGCCTTCCGGATCGGCCATCGTCGCCCAGGCCCCCATCGGCTCGTCGATCCGGTACAGCACCCGCGCCCCCAGTCCCTCCAGTCGTGCGACCTCGGCCTCTCGCCGCTCCTGGCCGACATGCAGATCGAGGTGGAGCCGGTTCTTGGTCTCCGGCCTGGGCTCCGGGACGCGTTGGAAGAGGAGCCTGCGGCCCAGGCCGACGCCGGTCACCTCGTCATACGGATCGTCCGGATGGCGGACGGCGGCGTAATCCCGCCAGGCCGGACGGCCGTGCGATGCGACTGTCGCCCCTTCGGGCAGGCGGCCCGAGCCGCGCAGCTGCTCGATGAGCACGCTGTGGTCCTCCCGCGCATAGTCGAGGGCCGCGGCCCAGAAGTCGGCCTGGGCGTGCGGGTCGGCGGTGTCGATCACGAGTTTCCAGTGCACTGCGGTCATGTAACCGGTTATACTGGTTTCATGAGTGAGGTGGCAAGAGGGCTGACCCTGAACACTCCGGAAGGCCGTCCCTATCGCTTCGACCCGGGGGCGCTCTGCCTTGAGCTGCTGCCCACGGGCGGCCCCGGGGCCTATGCGCGGTACGAGTCGCTGCACGAACCCGCCGACCTGGTGCGCTGGGCGGAGGAGAGCAGGCTGCCCGACGGGCTGGCCCCGGTCGTGTCGCCGGAGGAGGTCACGGCGGCGCGCGACCTGCGCAATGCGCTGTGGCGGCTGGTCGAGGGGCGGGTGCAGGGCAGTCCGCCGGCCTCCCTCGATCTGGGGAGGGTCAACGCCGCGGCCGCCGTCCCCCCGCCCGTCCCGCTGATCACGACCGGGGGCGTACGCGGCTGGGCGCCGGGGGCCGGCGGCGCACAGCTTCTGTCCGCCGTGGCGCGTGATGCGATCGAGTTGCTGACCGGGCCGTATGCGCACCGCATCCGCCAGTGCGGCGCGCACGACTGCTATCTGCTCTTCGTCGACACCTCACGGCCGGGCCGCCGTCGCTGGTGCGCGATGGAGAACTGCGGCAACCGCAGCAAGGTCCGGGCACACCGTGCCCGGCAGGCCGAAGACCCCGAACGCAGGGAAGCCGGGCAGAGCGCGGAAGACGTGGACGGCACGGCAGGCACAGACGGCATCGAGGGCACGGAAGGAGCAGCGTCATGACGCGAGGGACGCCGGCACGAGGGACGCCGACACGCAGCGCCGCACCCGTCGGGCTCACCCGGGACGCCGGCTGGGAGATCGGGGTCTCCAGGACCCTGTCCCTGCCGCCGTCCGAGGTGTGGGACTTCATCGCGAGCCCCGCGGGCGTCGCCCTCTGGCTCGGCGAGCTGCGCGGCGGTGCGCTGCCGTGTGAGAAAGGGGAGTCGTACGAGACCCGGGACGGGTACCGCGGCGAGGTGCGCGGCTTCCGCCCCGGCGACCGCATCCGGCTGACCTGCGGCCCGACCACGGTGCAGGTCGCCGTTTCCGCGGCCCCGGGCGGGCGGAGCGTGCTCCGATTCCACCAGGAGCACCTGGCGGACGCCGCCGAGCGGGAACGGCGGCGTGCGCACTACAAGCGCGTCATGGCCGAGGTGGTTCAGGCGCTGGGCGTCGACGCCGGGGCGTAAGGCCCTTCCTCCTTCGCCCCCTTCGCCCCCTTCGGCTCGACGCGGGCATGCTCGGTGTCCGCCTGCTCGGTGTGCGCCGCCGCCAGTCGCTCGGCCTCCGCGCGGTTACGACGGGCCGTGCGCAGGGCGTCCCAGGTCAGCACCGTGAGCGCCAGCCAGACGAGGGCGAAGCCCGCCCACCGCTCCGGCGGCATCGCCTCGTGGAAGTACCAGACGCCCAGCAGGAACTGGAAGACCGGAGCCAGATACTGGAGCAGCCCCAGGGTGGAGAGCGGCACCCGGATCGCCGCTGCGCCGAAGCAGATCAGCGGCAGCGCCGTCACCAGGCCGGTCGCGGCGAGCAGCGAGGCGTGCACCGCGCCGTGTGCGCCGAACGACAGCGAGCCGTCCGCTCCGAGCCAGAGCAGAAAGCCGAGCGCCGGAAGGAACTGGACGGCCGTCTCGGCGGCCAGCGATTCAAGCCCGCCGATGTTCACCCGCTTCTTGATCAGTCCGTAGAAGGCGAAGGAGAACGCGAGGATCAGGGAGATCCACGGCGGCCGGCCGTATCCGACCGCCAGCACCAGCACCGCCGCGAAGCCGACGGCGACGGCCGCCCACTGCGCCGGACGCAGCCGCTCCTTCAGCAGCAGCACGCCCATGGCGATGGTGACCAACGGGTTGATGAAGTAGCCGAGCGACGCCTCGACGACCTGGCCGGAGTTGACCGCCCAGATGTACACCCCCCAGTTGACCGTGATCACGGTTGCGGCGAGGGTGAGGAGCCCCAGCTTGCGCGGGGCGCGTATCAGCTCGCGCGCCCAGCCCCAGCGTCGCAGCGCCAGCAGCGCCAGGGCCACGAACACAAGCGACCAGACCATGCGGTGGGCGAGGATCTCCAGCGCCCCGGACGGCTTCAGCAGCGGCCAGAAGAGCGGGACCAGGCCCCACATCCCATAGGCCCCGATCCCGTACAGCAGACCCGCCCGCTGCTCACTCTGCGATGTCACTGGACCTCCCGCCCTGCGTGCGCCAACCCTGGATGAAGGTACGCGTCGCACGGGCAGAAGTCATGCCCGTATCGGCATACGGTCATGACGTTCGTGCGGCGGTCGCCGTCCGGGTGCCGGACCTGCCGCGGAAGACGCCAAGCCGGACCTGCAGCGGAAGACGCCAAGGGGTGCGGGACCGGGTCCCGCACCCCTTGTTCGGCGTGCTCTCCTTGTTGGGCGTGGCCTCCGCACGGGCGTCAGCCGACGACCGTCCAGGTGTCGCCTCCGGCGAGCAGTGCGGCCAGATCGCCCTTGCCGTTCTGCTCGATGGCCGAGTCGAGCTGATCGGCCATCAGCGTGTCGTACACCGGCCGCTGCACGCTGCGCAGCACGCCGATGGGCGTGTGGTGCAGCGTGTCGGGGTCGGCGAGGCGGGAGAGCGCGAAGGCCGTGGTGGGGCTGGCGGCGTGCGCGTCATGGACGAGGATGCGCGACTCGTTCTCCGGGGTGACGGCGACGATGGCCAGATCGCCGGTCTCCGGGTCCCGGACGACGCCCTTCTCGCCGTCCGTGCCGAAGCGGATCGGCTGCCCGTGCTCCAGGCGGATGACCGCCTCCTGGGCCTGCTGCTTGTCCTTGAGGACCTCGAACGCGCCGTCGTTGAAGATATTGCAGTTCTGGTAGATCTCCACCAGCGCGGTGCCCGGGTGGTCGGCCGCCTGGCGCAGCACCTCGGTGAGGTGCTTGCGGTCGGAGTCGACGGTGCGGGCGACGAAGGAGGCTTCGGCTCCGAGCGCCAGCGAGACGGGGTTGAAGGGGGCGTCCAGCGACCCCATCGGCGTCGACTTGGTGACCTTGCCCAGCTCGGAGGTGGGGCTGTACTGCCCCTTCGTCAGCCCGTAGATCCGGTTGTTGAACAGCAGGATCTTGAGGTTGACGTTCCGCCGCAGCGCGTGGATCAGATGGTTGCCGCCGATGGAGAGCGCGTCGCCGTCACCGGTGACGACCCAGACGGACAGATCGCGGCGCGAGGCCGCGAGTCCGGTCGCGATCGAGGGGGCGCGGCCGTGGATGGAGTGCATCCCGTAGGTGTTCATGTAGTACGGGAAGCGGGACGAGCAGCCGATTCCGGAGACGAAGACGATGTTCTCCTTCGCCAGGCCGAGTTCGGGCATGAAGCCCTGTACGGCGGCGAGGATCGCATAGTCGCCGCAGCCGGGGCACCAGCGGACCTCCTGGTCCGACTTGAAGTCCTTCATGGACTGCCTGGCCTCGGCCTTGGGCACCAGGGACAGCAGAGAAGACGCTGTCTCAGTCATTGATGGCCTCCTTGAGCGCCGAAGCGAGCTGCTCGGCCTTGAACGGCATGCCGTTGACCTGGTTGTAGCTGTGGGCGTCGACCAGATACCTCGCCCGGATGAGGGTGGCGAGCTGGCCGAGGTTCATCTCGGGGACGACCACCTTGCGGTAGCGCCCGAGCACCTCCCCGAGATTCCTCGGGAACGGGTTGACATGGCGCAGATGGGCCTGCGCGATCGGCAGGCCCTCCTTGCGGAGCCTGCGCACCGCCGCGGTGATCGGGCCGTATGTGGACCCCCAGCCGAGCACCAGCGTCTGCGCCCCGTCCGGGTCGTCGACGGCGAGGTCGGGCACCTCGACGCCGTCGACCTTGGCCTGGCGGGTGCGCACCATGAAGTCGTGGTTGGCGGGGTCGTACGAGATGTTGCCGGTGCCGTCCTGCTTCTCGATCCCGCCGATGCGGTGCTCCAGGCCGGGAGTGCCGGGCACCGCCCAGGGGCGCGCCAGCGTCTTCGGGTCGCGCTTGTACGGCCAGAAGACCTCGCTGCCGTCCTCGGTGGTGTGGTTGGGGGCGGTGGCGAACTGAACCCGCAGGTCGGGCAGCTCGTCGAGGTCGGGGATGCGCCAGGGCTCGGAGCCGTTGGCGAGGTAGCCGTCGGAGAGCAGGAACACCGGAGTCCGGTAGGCCAGGGCGATCCGGGCGGCCTCGAGCGCCGCGTCGAAGCAGTCGGCCGGGGTGCGGGGCGCGACCACCGGGACCGGGGCCTCGCCGTTGCGCCCGTACATCGCCTGCAGCAGGTCCGCCTGCTCCGTCTTGGTCGGCAGGCCGGTCGAGGGGCCGCCGCGCTGGATGTCCACGATCAGCAGCGGCAGCTCCAGCGAGACCGCGAGCCCGATCGTCTCGGACTTCAGCGCCACTCCCGGCCCGGAGGTGGTCGTCACCGCCAGCGAACCGCCGAAGGCCGCGCCGAGTGCGGCGCCGATGCCGGCGATCTCGTCCTCGGCCTGGAAGGTGCGCACGCCGAAGTTCTTGTGCTTGCTCAGCTCGTGCAGGATGTCGGAGGCCGGGGTGATCGGGTACGAGCCGAGGAAGAGCGGCAGGTCCGCCTGGCGGGACGCGGTGATCAGCCCGTAGGACAGGGCCAGGTTCCCGGAGATGTTGCGGTATGTGCCCGTGGGGAAGGCCGAACCCGCCGGGGCGACCTCATAGGAGACGGCGAAGTCCTCGGTCGTCTCGCCGAAGTTCCAGCCGGCGCGGAACGCGGCGATGTTCGCCTCCGCGATCTGCGGCTTCTTGGCGAACTTCGACCGCAGGAAGGACTCCGTGCCCTCCGTCGGCCGGTGGTACATCCACGACAGCAGCCCGAGCGCGAACATGTTCTTGCTCCGCTCGGCCTCCTTGCGGGAGAGCCCGAACTCCTTCAGCGCCTCGATGGTCAGCGTCGTCAGCGGCACCGGATGCACTTGGTAGCCGTCCAGCGAGCCGTCCTCGAGGGGGGAGGTCTCATAGCCGACCTTCGCCATCGCCCGCTTGGCGAACTCGTCCGTGTTGACGATCACCTCGCCGCCGCGCGGCACATCGCCGATGTTCGCCTTGAGCGCGGCCGGGTTCATCGCCACGAGCACGTTCGGCGCGTCGCCGGGGGTGAGGATGTCGTGGTCGGCGAAGTGGAGCTGGAACGACGACACGCCGGGCAGCGTGCCGGCGGGGGCGCGGATCTCGGCCGGGAAGTTCGGCAGCGTGGAGAGATCGTTTCCGAAGGAAGCGGTCTCCGAGGTGAACCTGTCCCCGGTGAGCTGCATGCCGTCGCCGGAGTCGCCGGCGAACCGGATGATCACCCGGTCCAGTCGGCGGACCTCCTTCTCGCCACCCTCACCGGGCGAAGGCTGCCCGGCCATGACCGTCTCGCCATCCGGACGGGACCGCGCCTTTTGGGCGTCGTCGGCCCTCTTCTCCGGGTCGTCGGTCTGCTCCACTGGGCTACTGACCTGGCTGGTCACTGAACTGGACCTCCCTCGAGGCGGCTGCTCGGGCCCGGCCGGCCCATCGGCCGTGCCGGGGCCAACCCTACGTCGGCAAGGGTGGCCTTCCTTGGACCGCCCATATGATGGACGTCCTTTTGAGACGTCGTGTCGCCCTGGTTTGTCACGGTTGACCCGCCTCCCCCGGGTTGCTGCGGCCCTGCTGGAAAGACGCTCCCTGCTCATTCTTCGGTTGTAGGACTGCCAATTGGCTTGTGACTGACTCAACACCTGACAGGATGTCAGCCGGTTAGGAGTTCAAGTAGGTCAGCACGGCCAGTACACGCCGGTGATCCCCGTCACTCGGGGAGAGCCCGAGCTTGAGGAAGATATTGCTGACGTGCTTCTCCACCGCGCCGTCGCTGACGACGAGCTGCCTGGCGACCGCGGAGTTCGTCCGGCCCTCGGCCATCAGACCGAGGACCTCGCGCTCGCGGGGTGTGAGACCGGCCAGCACGTCCTGTTTGCGGCTGCGGCCGAGCAGCTGGGCCACCACCTCGGGGTCGAGGGCCGTGCCGCCGCCCGCGACCCGTACGACGGCGTCCACGAACTCGCGGACCTCGGCGACCCGGTCCTTGAGGAGATAGCCGACGCCGCGGCTGTTGCCGGCGATCAGCTCGGTGGCGTACTCCTCCTCGACGTACTGGGACAGCACCAGCACCCCGATGCCGGGGTGCTCCCGGCGTAGCCGCACCGCGGCGCGGACTCCCTCGTCGGTGTGCGTGGGCGGCATCCGCACGTCGGCCACGACGACGTCCGGCAGCGCGTCCCGGGCGGCGAGGTCGCCCACGATCTTGATCAGCGCGTCCGCGTCGCCGACGCCGGCGACGACGTCATGCCCGCGGTCGGTCAGCAGCCGGGTGAGCCCCTCCCGGAGCAGCACGGAATCCTCGGCGATGACCACGCTCACCCTGTCCCGGTCCTCCACGACGCGCTGCCCCCTGTGTACTCGCTGTGTGCTTGTTCCCCGGCGTGTCTGCTTCTCCGCCGTGTCTGCCGTGTCTGCCTGACAAGCATCCCAGGTCGGGGGCGGGAGCGGGCGTCTTTGCGGGGCGGGGCGGCGGTAGGGGACGTTCCGCTCGCCGGTGCGCTGCGGGCGGGCCGTCCCATGGCCGGGCGGGCGGGCCGGGGTGCAGACCGGCGGGCGGTCCGTCGGCCGACGGACGTGCCGGGACTGCAGACGACGGGTCGGCGGTCGGCGTAAGCACAAGCCGGCCGGCCGGCAGGTGGGCGGACCGGGCCGGCTGGCAGAGGGGCAGGTGGGCGGACTGGGCCGGCCGGCAGTAGGGGCAGGCAGACGGGCAGGTGGGTCGGCGTGCGGACCGGTCGGCGGTCCGTCGGCCGACGGACGTGCCGGGGGTGCAGACGACGGGTCGGCGGTCGGCGTAAGCACAAGCCGGCCAGCCGGCAGGTGGGCGGACCGGGCCGGCAGGCAGAGGGGCAGGTGGGCGGACCGGGTCGGCTGGCAGACGGGCAGGTGGGCCGGCGTGCGGACCGGTCGGCTGATGTGGGGGCGGACTGGTCGGCCCTCCGGCCCGGCCGGGTGCCGCGGTCAGCCGCGCGGGCGACCGGCAGCCCGGCCGCGCCACGGGAGCTCGGCGGTGACGGCGGTCGGGCCGCCCGGGGGAGAGTCCACGACCAGGACCCCGTCGACCGCGTCCAGCCGCTCCGCGAGTCCCGCCAGCCCGCTGCTCTCCCCGCCCCGCCCCACCGCGGCCCCGCCCTGGCCGTCGTCCTGGATCTGGAGCATCAGGCGGTCGCCGGCGCGCCAGACGTCGACGGAGGCGCGGGAGGCCTGCGCGTGCTTGCTGACGTTCTGCAGCAGCTCGGAGACGGTGAAGTAGGCGATGCCTTCGATCGCGGGTACGGGCCTGGCCGGCAGATCTACTTCCACGGTCACCGGCACGGTGCAGCGGGAGGCGACCGCGGACAGGGCGGCGTCCAGGCCGCGGTCGGTCAGGACGGCGGGGTGGATGCCGCGGGCGAGGTCGCGCAGTTCCTGGAGTGCCAGCTTCACCTCGCCGTGGGCCTCGTCCACCATCGCCGCTGCGGCGTCCGGGTCGTCGAGGAGCTTCTCCTTGGCCAGGCCGAGGTCCATGGCGAGGGCCACGAGGCGGGCCTGTGCGCCGTCGTGGAGGTCGCGTTCGATGCGCCGCAGGTCGGCCGCGGCGGTGTCGACGACGACTCCCCGGTCCGACTCCAGCTCNCCATCGCCGCTGCGGCGTCCGGGTCGTCGAGGAGCTTCTCCTTGGCCAGGCCGAGGTCCATGGCGAGGGCCACGAGGCGGGCCTGTGCGCCGTCGTGGAGGTCGCGTTCGATGCGCCGCAGGTCGGCCGCGGCGGTGTCGACGACGACTCCCCGGTCCGACTCCAGCTCGACGACCCGGCTGTCCAGACGCGAGGGGCCGAGCAGCCCGGTCACCAGGAGCCGGTCCACCGTCGTGAGCCCCCGGATGATCCAGGGGGTGACCAGGACGAGCAGCAGCCCGACGGCGGAGACGGCGCCGATCTCGAACGGAGTGTCGGCGTAGAGCTGCCGCCCGCTCGAATCGCCGTAGAGCGCGATGCCGGGCTGGTCCAGATAGCGCGGGAACACCCACTGCCACAGCGGGTATGCCAGCGCCGCCCAGCCGTAGAGCCAGAACGTCACGGAGACGCAGAACGCGAACACCGCCCAGGGGAAGTGCAGCAGGGCGTAGAGCAGATGCCGCCAGGACGCTCCGCTCTTGAGGACAGCGCCCACCCATGCCATGAGGCTGTTCCGGGCCGGCCGCAGCGGTGCCGGATCTGCGACCTCGGCCCGCAGCAGCGCCCGCGCCCGGGCCCGCTCCACCGCCCCGAGCGCCCGGCATCCGGCGAGCCCCGCGGCGAGGATCGGGACCCCGAGAAACGTGATCAGCAGTCCGGCGCCCAGGGACACCGCCGTCACCGCGAACACGAAGAACACGACACTCACCGGCAGGCCCACCAGCAGATACCCGAACTCCCGCCACGTCCGCCCCTCCAGCGGTGCGCGGACGGCGGGCGGCAGCGCGTGAGCGCGGGGCGCGTCGGGGGCGGTGGAATACGGGGTCGTCGGCTCGGCTCTCCTCATGTCCACCAGCCTGCGGGGCTCAGGCCATGGACACCATGAGGGGGCTCTCCGTCTTGGGCGGGGGTTTTCCCCACCCCACCCCCCTTCCCGTGACCGGGGGGCCTCGCCCCCAGACCCCCGGTGCGGCCTTCGGCCGTGTCCTCAATCTCCCCGGACTTCGTCCGAAAGACGCCCCTGGGCAGCCCCGGACGGGGCTGGAATTTCCGGCCCCGCCTGGGGCACCCCCACGGGGGTGCCCCAGGCGGGGCCTCTACGGGTGCCCCCGGACGGAGTCCCGAGGAGGCAGCTGAGGGAGATCGAGGAGCGTAGCCCGGGCAGCGCGTCGCCCGAATCAAGCCCCGCCTGGGTCACCTCCGTGGGGCCCCGGGGGGGTGCCCCACGCGCCTCCGGGGGTACCTCTCGGGGCACTCCCCGGACGAAGGCCGGGGAGTTCGAGGCCCGGTTTCCAGGGGCGGAGCCCCTGGAGACCGGGGTCCGGGGCGGAGCCCCAGGGGCTCGGCGTCACCCACCCGCCCCGCGTGAGCGCCACGGCAGCTCCGCCGTCACCACCGTCGGCCCGCCCTCCGGCGAGTCCAGGACGAACAGCCCGTCGACCGCGTCCAGCCGCTCCGCGAGCCCCGCCATCCCCGTGCCGCCGTCGATCCGCGCCCCGCCCCGGCCGTCGTCCTGGATCTGGAGCATCAGGCGGTCGCCGGCGCGCCAGACGTCGACGGAGGCGCGGGAGGCCTNCAGCCCGTCGACCGCGTCCAGCCGCTCCGCGAGCCCCGCCATCCCCGTGCCGCCGTCGATCCGCGCCCCGCCCCGGCCGTCGTCCTGGATCTGGAGCATCAGGCGGTCGCCGGCGCGCCAGACGTCGACGGAGGCGCGGGAGGCCTGCGCGTGCTTGCTGACGTTCTGCAGCAGCTCGGAGACGGTGAAGTAGGCGATGCCTTCGATCGCCTCCGCCGGCCGCTGCTCCAGATCGACCGTCACCCGCACCGCGGCCGTACACCGCGACGCCACCGCGGACAGGGCGGCGTCCAGGCCGCGGTCGGTCAGGACGGCGGGGTGGATGCCGCGGGCGAGGTCGCGGAGTTCCTGGAGTGCCAGCTTCACCTCGCCGTGGGCCTCGTCCACCATCGCCGCTGCGGCGTCCGGGTCGTCGAGGAGCTTCTCCTTGGCCAGGCCGAGGTCCATGGCGAGGGCCACGAGGCGGGCCTGTGCGCCGTCGTGGAGGTCGCGTTCGNCGCGATCCGCCGTTCCAGCTCGTCGGAGGGGCCGAGCAGCCCGCGCACCATCGCCCGGTCGAGGTTGGCCATCCCGCGCACCAGGAACGGCAGCACCGGCCACAGCACGAACAGCCCCGTCAGCGTGACGCCGAACGTCAGCACCCCCCACGGCAGCCGGACGAGGCAGTAGAGGACGCTCCGCCAGCCCACCGGATCCTTCAGCCGCAGCCACATCCAGGGGAGGAGTCCGCCCTTGCGCGGCAGCGCGCCGAGACCGCTCGGCTCGTCGACCCGCACCTCCAGCAGCGCCCGCGCCCGGGCGCGCTCCGCTCTGCCGGCCAGCCGCGCCCCGGCGAGGCCGAGCGCCAGCCACGGCAGTCCGACCACCGTCACCGACAGCCCGACGCCGGTGAAAATCATGAACGCCACGTAGACGAATCCGATGAGCGCCATCGGCAGATTCGCCAGCTGATGCGCGATTTCCCGCCAGGTGCGGCCGTCGTAGGCGAGGCGGGCGGGCGGCAGCCGGTCGTGGTCGGGAACGGAGGTGTTCACGGTCATACCCGACAGCATCCACGGCCGTATCCGGGGCGCACCATGGGGTACATGGGGTGGGGGCGGGTGGGGATAACCCCACCGATGCGTGAGACGCCTGCTTACGGTCTCTTTAGCAGGGCCTAGACTCCCGTGCGTACAGATCGTCGAACAGAGTGCCAACGAGGACAGGAAGCGAGGGGCTGACGTGCCGGAACCGACCGTGTCGACCGTGCTCGCGGCGGAGTACTTCCAGAGCTACTCGGTCGTCGGGCTGCTCGTGCTCATCGGCGTGCTGTTCGTCGCCGTGGCCTTCGGCGCGGGGCGGCTGCTGCGGCCCGTCGTGCCCACGCAGGAGAAGCTGCTGACGTACGAGTGCGGCGTCGACCCGGTGGGGGAGGGCTGGGCCCACACCCAGGTCCGCTACTACGTCTACTCGTTTCTGTATGTGATCTTCGCTGTCGACTCGATCTTCCTCTTCCCCTGGTCGACCGTCTTCGCCGCTGCCGGATACGGTGCGACGACGCTGGTTGAGATGTTCATCTTCCTCGGCTTCCTGGCCGTGGGACTGCTCTACGCGTACAAGAAGGGGGTCCTGACATGGACGTGACCCCTACCCCCGTCGACCTGCCCGACCCCGGGCGCGCCCCCGCCGCAGGCAGGGGACGGCTCGGCGCGCTCGCCCGGCTGGCCCCGGAACCGATGAAGGTGGTCCTCAACTGGGGCCGCCGCTACAGCCTGTGGGTGTTCAACTTCGGCCTCGCCTGCTGCGCCATCGAGTTCATCGCGGCGTCGATGGCCCGCCATGACTTCATCCGCCTCGGCGTGATCCCCTTCGCGCCCGGGCCGCGCCAGGCCGACCTGATGGTCGTCTCCGGCACGGTGACGGACAAGATGGCCCCGGCCGTGAAGCGGCTGTACGAGCAGATGCCCGAGCCGAAGTACGTCATCTCCTTCGGCGCCTGCTCGAACTGCGGCGGCCCCTACTGGGACTCGTACTCCGTCACCAAGGGCGTCGACCAGATCATCCCGGTCGACGTGTATGTGCCCGGCTGCCCGCCCCGCCCCGAGGCGCTCCTCCAGGGCATCCTCAAGCTCCAGGAGAAGATCGCCCGTGAGTCGCTCGGCGAGCGGTACGGCCATGGCGCCGACGGGCGGGCCTCGGTGGGCGAGCTGCGCAGCGGCCTTGTAGCGCCGCCCGCGCCGGCGCAGTCCGCCGACGCCGACCCCGAAGCCGCGACCTCGGAGGAGGAGACGCGGTGAATGGCTACGACCGGCTCCCCGACGCCGCCGCCGAGATCTTCGGCGAGGAGGCTGCGGCCGAGCACGCCTACGACCTGCTGACCGTCGATGTCCCCGCCGGCTCCTGGATCTCCGCCCTCCGGACCGCCCGTGACGAGCTGGGCTGCACCTACTTCGACTGGCTGAGCGCCGTCGACGAGCCGGGCGTCGGCTTCCGGATCTGCGCCCATGTCGCCGCCGTCGAGGGCGGGGCGGTACGCCGCCTCCTGGTGCGGACGACCGTGCCCCACGAGTCGCCCGAGCTGCCGACGGCGGTCGGCGTCTACGCGGGCGCGGAATGGCACGAGCGGGAGACGCACGAGATGTTCGGCGTCGAGTTCACCGGCCATCCGCATCTGGTGCCGCTGCTGCTCCCCGAAGGCTTTGAGGGACATCCGCTGCGCAAGGACTTCGTGCTGGCGGCGCGTGTGGCGAAGGCATGGCCTGGGGCCAAGGAGCCGGGGGAGCCGGCGGCGGGCGCAGCGCACGGGGGGCCGAAGCGCCGTCAGATGCTGCCGCCTGGCGTGCCCGACCCGAACGAGTGGGGCCCCCTCAAGGGACAGCTTCCCCCGGCCCCGGCGCGCCCTGCACGTGCCGCGCGTGCCGCGGGCGAACGGCCGCCGCGCCGCACCCGCACCGCGGGCGAGGGCTCGGCCGGCCAGACCCCCGACGCTCCGGCAGCGCCGGCGCGCC
>NZ_JARWBG010000030.1:0-85890 GCF_029846775.1 Streptomyces chengmaiensis | reverse complement strand
CTCGCGCACCGCGGCGCCCCAGGGGCCGGGCAGTCCGTGCGCCGCCTCGTCGGCGACGGTGCGCACCGCGTGCTCGACGCGCTGGCGCGCGGTCAGCTCCTCCTCCGCCGGGGCCGCGGCGTCCGGCTGCGCCCCGAGCCCCGGTGTGCGCAGCCGCTCGTACCAGCGCCACAGCCGCAGCCAGGGCGACCCGCAGGCCCGGACGGCGTTCCTGCGCCACTCGCGCTCCGCCGCCTCGCCCGCGGCGGCGGCCCCGACCGCCTCGGCGAGCCTGGCCGAGAACTCGTCACGCGCCCGCTCGCTCAGCCCGGTCCGGCCTTCGGCGACGTACTCCCGCCGCAGCCGTGCGGCGGTCGCGTCCACATCGGCGGCGATCCGTCGCTCGGCGGCGGTCCGCTCTTGCACAAAGCGGCCCAGCTGTTCGCGCAGCTCCGCCACGCCCTCGCCGGTGAGTGCGGAGACGGCGTGCACGGCCGCGCCCGGCTCGCCGTGTTCGCCCAGGGCGATCCCGTCCTCGTCGAGGAGCCGGCGCAGATCGTCGAGGACTTGCGGGGCGGCGTCCCCGGGGAGCCGGTCGATCTGGTTGAGCACCACGAACGTGACCTCGGCATGCCCCGCCAGCGGCCGCAGGTACCGCTCGTGGAGCGCCGCGTCCGCGTACTTCTCCGGATCGACGACCCAGATCACCGCGTCCACCAGCGCCAGCACCCGGTCCACCTGCGCCCGGTGTCCGACCAGAGCCGAATCGTGGTCGGGCAGGTCGACGAGGACGAGGCCGTGCAGCTGCTCGTCGCCGTCGCCGCCCGCCAGCGGCCTGCGGCGCTGCCGCCCGGGGATGGCGAGCCGGTCGAGCAGCCCGGCGGCGCCGTCGGACCAGGTGCAGGCGATGGGGGCCCCGGTGGTCGGTCTGCGCAGCCCGGTCTCCGAGATGGGCACCCCGGCAAGCGCGTTGAACAGCGTGGACTTGCCGCTTCCGGTCGCCCCCGCGACCGCGACGACGGTGTGCCGTGCGGAGAGCCGCTGCCGGGCTGCCGCCTCGTCGAGGACGCGGCCGGCCTCGGCGAGCGTGCCGCCGTCCAGCCGCGTCCTGGAGAGTCCGACCAGTTCACGCAGGGCGTCCAGGCGCATCTTCAGGGGCCCTGCGTACGTTCCCCCGATGGGCTCGTGCTCGGCGTCCGGGGTGTCCCGCCCCGTCTCCGGCCGTCCGGCCGTGACGCGTCGTGCGATCACTCCGTCGTCCCAGCACCCCTCCTCGCCCTCCTCCCTCTCCTCGCCCTCCTCTCTCGGCGCGTTGTCGTTCTCGCCCCCCTTGCCCTCGACGCCCTCTGCGCCCTCTGCGCCCTCGACGGCGGCGGTCATGGCGGTCACCTCTCCTTCTGCAGTAGGGACAGCGCGGCGATCAGCTCGGCCTGCGGCTCCGGGGTCATGTCGAGCGCGTCGAGCGGCGCGAGGCGGCGGTCGCGTTCGCCGTGCAGTACGCGGTCGATATACGTCGTCGTCAGCTCGCCGCCCTTGTCGCGCAGCCGCAGCGCGATCTGGGCCCCGGCCCGCTCGGCGAGCTGCTCGCCCGCGGCGCGGGCCCTGCGCCCGCCGAGCAGGGCGGCGGCCAGCAGCGCGGCGACGGTCTCGGGGTCGGGCGCGGCGCCGCGCTCCAGGGTGCGGAGCTCCTCCTCGGCGAGCTCCTCCAGCACGCGCCGCCAGCGGCGTACGTCGATGCCGATCCGCTCGGCGGCCTCCGGGTCCAGCCGGCCCCGGGACCCGGCGCGCAGCACGGCGCGCGCGGCCGGCTCGCGCCGCCATGCCTCGTGCACCCGCTCCTCGGCGGCGGCGACGGCGCACTGGAGCAGCGCGGCGAGGCCTGCGACGAGGGAGTCCAGCAGCTCCGCCGGGGAGCTGTAGCGGGGGAAGCCCCGCCATCGGGTGCGGGCGTCCCCGGAGAGCACGACCCCCTCCGCCAGCCGCGCCAGGACGCGCTCCCGCTCCCTGGCGTACACGTCCTCGACGGCGGCCGTCAGTCGCACGGCGGCGGCGTACTGGGCGGCGGCGGCCCCGGCCAGCTCCGGCATCCGGACGCCGAGCGAGTCGATGACGCCGTTGGCCGTGCGCGCCACGGCCTGCTGCCGGGCCGCGGGGTCCTGCGCCCGGTGCGCGAGCCAGGAGAGCAGCGGGGCGACCGCGGTGTGCGGCAGCAGCCCGCTGCCGCCGCCAGCGGACTCGGGCAGCTCGGGGACGGTGAACCGGGGCACGTCCCCCAGCCCGGCCTTGGTCAGCAGCGCCGCGTACCGTCGGGAGACCTCCTCGATGACCTGGTGCGGCACCCGGTCGAGCACGGTCACCAGCGTGGCGTCGTACTCCTTCGCCGTACGCAGCAGATGCCAGGGCACGGCGTCCGCGTAGCGCGCGGCGGTGGTCACCATCACCCATACATCGGCGGCGCACATCAACTCGGCGGCCAGCAGCCGGTTCTCGACCACGAGGGAGTCGATGTCGGGGGCGTCGAGCAGCGCGAGCCCGCGGGGAAGGGCGCCTGCGGCCTCGATCCGCAGCGTCCGCTGTCCGGCGGCGCCTCCCCTCTTCCCGTCGTCGCCGTCCTGCTGCGGCGCCCATACACGTGTGAGCTGCGGCAGCACCCGCGCCGCCGCGAACCAGCCGTGGTCGTCGGGGTGGCAGACCAGCACCGGCGTCCGCGTGGTGGGTCTGAGCACCCCGGCCTCGCTGACGCAACGCCCGACAAGGGAGTTGACGAGCGTCGACTTCCCCGCGCCGGTGGATCCGCCGACGACCGCGAGCAACGGCGCTTCCGGCTCTCTGAGCCGGGGCACGAGATAGTCGTCGAGTTGCGCGAGAAGCTCGGCGCGGGTCTGTCGGGCACGTGGTGCACCGGGAAGGGGCAGAGGAAGACGCACAGCGGCGACACGGTCGCGCAGGGCGGAGAGTGCGTCGATCAGCTGAGGCCGTGCATCCAAGGTCACCACATGCGAAGAATGCCCAATTTTGGGGGATATTTGAAGCGTATGAGCATCTCTGCGCGCCGACCGGACACCCGGAACAGACGGGATGAGTGGGGCGCAGGCATAACGAGTAGACAACACCCGCGACGTGAGACGTGAAAAGCGCTGCGTGAATCGCACCTGCCTGCGATTATCGGGTTCGCTTCACCGAACCTCCACATCGCGCCATACAGGCGAAGCAACCGGGCCAAGGCCTCCGGAGCCCTATCCTTGTCCCCGGCAAAGGTCACGGACCACCCACCAGGGGCTCCAGGCCACCGAGGCCACCACCGGCCCCCGTAGCTCAGTGGATAGAGCAGGCGCCTTCTAAGCGCTTGGCCGCAGGTTCGAGTCCTGCCGGGGGCGCACAGCGCGCACCACCCGAAGGCCCTCCGCCCAGGAGGGCCTTTTCGCTGCTCAGGGGCAACCTAGCGGGAGCCGTGTCGGGCGCGCGTAAGCGCCGGGCCCTCCCCTTCGGATCTCGGGGACGGCCCGACGCCGTCCGGCCGTCACCGGGTCGCTGCGGGTGACCACGGTGGATGCGCGGTGGCGTCTCCGCCCGCCGGGGATACGGGTTCCGCGCCGATCGTCGCGCACCGGCCCTCCCCCGTCGGCAGCCGGCGGGGCACGGTGCGCAGCGAGATCGTCGGCATCGCCCACTCGGACCACGATGCGCTCCGACCCGGCCGCCGGGCGGGAGCCCCCCGACCCTCCCGCCCCGCGTGCCACGCCCGCCGCGCACCCGTCAGACGGGCATCCCTCAGACGGGCACCGAGACATAGTGCGTGCCCGCCTCGTTCTCGACCACGACCTCCCGGATGTCGGACGGCGCGACCGCCGCCGAGCCGTCGAGGTTGACGCCCTTGCCCGCGCCGTTCTCATGGGCGCCGACCACCCAGCCGCCCGCCGTCGTGCGGACCCCGTCCTTGGAGACCACGATCAGCCGGCAGCGCTCCCCCGAGGGAATGCCGCTGACCGAGGCATTGACCCGCACCCAGGCCGCGGCCGGAGTGATCTCGACCGCCATCCGGACCCCGGTGACGGGATCGGTCGCCGACGCCGCCTTCACGCCGGGCGGCGGGGTCGCCGGAGCGGTCGCACTCCCGGTCCCCGTCGGCACGGGCGGGCGGGCGACGTTCGCAGGGCCGTCGTCGCCCGTGCGGGTGCCCAGCCAGAACACGGCGGCCAGCGACGCCGCCGCGGCCAGACCGGCGACGGCCCAACGGCGCTGGGCGACGCCGGTGCGCTCGGCGCGCATCTGGCGCATGGTGCGCTGGAGCAGCAGATCGCCGCCGGGCGGCGGGCCGTCCAGAAACGCCTCTTCCGGCACCTCGCCGAGAGCGGCCTCCATCTCGCGCAGCTCGGCCAGCTCCTTTCTGCACCGCTCGCAGTCCGCCAGGTGCGTCTGCAGCGCCCCTGCGTCCGCCTCGTCGAGCACACCGAGGACGTAGGCGCCGAGCAGCTCGTCGTCGTGCTGTCGCATGGTCATGCCGCCACCTCCTGCAGCTTGGCCCGACCGCCGGTCTTTCCGGACTTCCTTGACTTCTTCGAGGACTTCTTCGAACCGCCCGGCCCTGCGGGACTGTTCGCATAGGCGTCGCGCAGCGCCTTGAGCGCATAGTGGGAACGGGACTTGACCGTTCCGGCCGGGATGCCGAGCGCCTGGGCCGTCTCGGCCACGGTGTGCTCCCGGAAGTACAGCTCCACCAGCACATCCCGGTGCTCCGCGGTCAGCTGGTCCAGGGCGCCCAGCACCGCCATCGAGTCGACGACGGCCTCGGCGTGGTCCTCGGCGACCGGCCCGGTCGTCGGGGACTCGGCGACCTCGGCGGGCCGCGCCGCCTTGGCGCGGTACCGGTCGGTGACGATGTTGCGGGCCACGGTCAGCAGCCAGCCGCGTACCGAGCCCTTGCCGTTGACCAGGGACTCGGAGTGCCGCCAGGCACGGATCAGGGTCTCCTGGACCACGTCCTCCGCGGCCCCCCGGTCTCCCGTCAGCCGGGTCGCATACGCGAGCAGTGCATTGCCGTGTTCCTCGTACAACGATCTGATCAGCGCCTCGTCCGTCGAGCTCCGCCGACCGCGGGACCATAGTCCAGCCATCCGCCCCACTCCGTCCTCTCCCCTTGCTGCGACGTGGCGGACACGCGCGGAAGACCTCGAACGGTTCACGTGAGCTGTGTCACGCATGCCGGGGGCGGGGGTCAGCAGCAGCGTCCGCCGTTCAGCCGTGCCGGGGCGGCCCCGCGCGTCAACACGGGGCCGGGCGCCCCGGCTATGACAGCGAGGCGGCCACCAGCAGCCCGAACGCCGCGAGGATCAGCAGCGTACGGACACGATGCAGCCGGTTCCAGCGGCCCTCGAACGCGGTGCGCACCTCGCTGTCGGGGATGGGGGTCGCGGCCGTCTCGGACGCGGCCAGCGCATTGTTCAGCGGGATGTTCCCGGCGATCGTCACCAGATGGTTGAGTACCGCGCAGACCAGCCCGGAGAGGATCAGCCACCGCTGTGCGTCCGACCGCCCCTCGACCGGAACGGCGAGGGCGGCCGCGGGGAAGGCGACGAGCCCGCCGAAGACGAGGAGGAAGACGAGGCGCGGGACGTCCTCGTTGATGCGGCGCATGGCGGAGACGAACTGCTGGTCCGGCAGCCGCGCCAGGGCGGGCATGATTCCCGTCAGAAAGATCAGCATGAACCCGGCGTACAGGCCGGCGGACACCACGGCGAGTGCGAGCAGCAAGGTCGGCATGGCGTACATGATGCTGCGGGGCGCGTCTCCCCCCGGACTCTCCCCCCACCCGCCCCTTCCCGCAACGGATGCTCCGCCCCCCACAGGCGCCCCAGCGGGCTGGATCCTCCAGCCCCGCCGGCGATCGGGCCGCGCACAAGCCCAGCCGCGATTGAGCGCGGTGTGTGTGTGTGGGGGGGGGAGCCCCGGGAAGGCTGGCGGTGCGTCAGTCGCGCAGCCCCCGCGCGCGGTCGATGGCGTCCGCCAGCTCCGACACCGCGCCGTCCTCCGTCGTCGCCGCCAGCTTCCTGGCGTGACCCGCCAGGCCGCGCAGGCCGGGCGCGCCGGGGAGTGAGCCGTCCCTCAGCGACTCGGCGAAGTACGCGGCCACCGCCGTGACCTGAAGCCTCGGGGAAACGTCCCCGCGCCACAGGGACGGGGCGATCGCGTCCGTCTCGATGGAGCCCGACCGCTCGTGCGGGGCGCGGCTCTTCGGGTCGAGCCAGCGTACGGTGGCCGTCGCGACATGGCCGCGCGCGCCCTCCCGGAGCCGTACGGCGTACAGGGCGGTCACGGTGTGGCCGGGGCCGATCTCCCCGCCGTCCACCCGGTCGTCGCGGAAGTCCTCGTCCTCGACCGCGCGGTTCTCGTAGCCGATGAGCTTGAACTGCCGTACCGTCTGCGGGTCGAACGCCACCTGCGCCTTGGCGTCGCGCGCCCGGAGTTCCAGATTGCGGGGGAGCTGGTCGACGAAGACCTTCCGCGCCTCGTCCTCGGTTGAGACGTACGTCGTGTGGCCGTCCCCCTTGTCGGCGAGCCGCTCCATCAGCGCGTCGCCGTACCGACTGCCGACGCCCACGCCGAAGAGAGTGATCCCGAACTCGCTGCGGGCGTCGTCGATCCGGTCCAGGATGGCGTCCGCCTCGGTCTCGCCGGTGTTGGCCAGCGCGTCGGAGAGCAGCACCACGCGATTGGTCGCCCCGCTCCTGCGGCCCTTGACGGCCACGTCGTATCCGGTGGTCACGCCCGCCTCCACATTGGTGGAGTCCCCCGCCTCCAGGCGGTCGACCACCCGGTGGACGCGGTCGCGGTGCGCCCCGAGCCGGGTCATCGGCAGCCGGGTCTCGGCCTCTTTGCTGAATGTGACGACGGCGATCGAGTCGTCGTCGCGGAGTTCGTCGGTCAGGATGCCGAGGGACTTCTTGACGAGGTCGAGGCGGCCGGGCTCGGACATGGAGCCGGAGACGTCGATGACGAACGTCAAGGCGGCGGGCGGACGTTCACCTGTCCGTTCAGAGAAACCTGTGGCGAGCCCCACCCGTACCAGTGACCATTCCCCATCGCCCGTGTCACTCTTTATCTCGCCCTCGACCTCCCCCTCGACGCCGGACGGGTCGGTGCGCGCGCCGTCGACCGACACCGAGAAGCCGTTCCCCCCGGGCTTGGGGTAGTCCTGCCGGAAGCTGTTGACGAACTCCTCCGGGCGTATGTCCTCCGGCCTGGGCAGCCGTCCGTCCTTCAGGGTGCGGCGGGCGTAGCCGTAGGAGGCGGTGTCCACGTCCAGCGCGAACGTCGACAGATAGTCGGCCGGCGGCCTGGACCGTTCCGGCTCGGCGAACTCCTCGTCCCTGCTCTTCCCGTCTTCCGGCCCCGGAGGCGCCGGGGCGCCGCCCCCGCCGTCCGGGGCGACGAGCCCGGGGCCGCGCCGCGCGTCGTCGGCGGAGGCGCGCTCCGGGCGGCCGCCTCCGTCGCTGCACCCCGCGGTCAGCAGCACACCTCCCGCCAGCAGCGCCGCCAGCGCCCCCCTGTACGTCCTCGCGGTCCACGCGCTCCGTGCGCAGAGTGTCATCCGGGCCCCCTGAGTCGTCGGCACTTGTGAATGTGACGCTCGGCTCGGCGGGCCGGAGCCGACGAAGGTGTTGCGGAAGAATCTCAATGCGGCAACGGAGGCCCCTCGTTGACGGTTCTGGCAAGGACTCGCCACTGCCTGATCAGGCTATTGTCACCATACGCAGCCATGTGAGTACATGGAGTGGCGGCGGTGGATAGATGCAAGGGGGTGATCGCCGTGTCGGCAATTCCGGGCTCCGTGCTCGGCGGCGGCGTCGGCGTCGGCGTCAGCGGCGGCGACGTAAGGGAGATGTCCCAGTTCGTCCTGCGGGACGCGCCGGGCAGACAGGTCCGCGGGGTGGCTCAGGTGCGGGCCGCACTCGGCAGACTGGTGCGTTCGGCCCGGCGCGAGCTGCTGAGCTTTGACGATCCCAGCGGGGCGCTGGGGCATGGCATCCCAGAGCCGTTTCTGGAGTTCGCCGCCTCCTGTGTGCAGACGGCCGGGGACCAGATCCCGGTGGTCCGGCGGGTCGCTCCGCGCCACGGTCTGGCCCACCTCCCCGCGCCCTGGCTGTGTCCGGGCGAGGCTCGGGTGACGGACTCCATTCCGTTCAAGCTGCTCGTCGCCGACCGCTCGATCGCCGCCGTCCCCCTCGATCTCGAACTGCACTACCACGGCGTACTGCTGATCCGTGACCCGGTCGTCGTACAGGCCCTGGTCCGGGTGCACCGGGCCTGGTGGGAGTGTGGCGACGCGGTGACGGACCAGGTCGAGCCCACCGGCCCGCCGTCCCATCTCCAGCCGGTGCTGCATGCGCTGCTGGCCGGTCTTACCGACGAGACCGCGGCGACCCGGCTCGGCATGTCGGGGCGCACCTACAGCCGCCGCGTCGGCGAACTGCTCACCGCCCTCGGCACGACCAGCCGCTTCCGCGCGGGAGCGGAAGCGGCGCGGCGCGGCTGGGTCTAGTGCCCCTCGCAGAGGGAGTGGAGGCGCGAGGCGGCCGCTTGTGGGGGCGGCCGCCTCGCGCAGGTCCGCACACCCGAAGGGGCGGGGTCCAAGAGACGAGCCTCAGGAGACGATGTCCTTCCGGGAGAAGTTCCTGAACGCCAGCGCGAAGAACACCAGCGCATAGGTCACCGAGACCGCCGCGCCCTTCACCATCCCGCTCCACTCCAACTGCGGCTGGAGCGCATCGATCCAGGCGAACTGCCAGTGCGCGGGGAGCACATCGCGCCAGGAGCCGAGTGCCGTGACCGCGTCGAGAACATTGCCGATGATCGTCAGGCCGACGGCACCGCCGACCGCGCCGAGCGGGGCGTCCGTCTTGGTGGAGAGCCAGAAGGCGAGCCCTGCGGTGACCAGTTGGGAGACGAAGACGAAGGCCACCGCCAGCCCGAGCCGTGCCAGGGTGTCCCCGGCGGCCAGGGAGCCTCCGGCAGGAAGCTTCAGCGGGCCCCAGCCATAGGCGAGCGTGCCCGTCGCCAGAGCGACCAGGGGAAGCAGCAGCATGGCCGCCGCGCTGAAGCCCAGCGCCACGGCCAGTTTGGACCACAGCAACCGGGCGCGCGGCACGGGCGCGGCCAGCAGATAGCGCAGCGAGGACCAGTTGGCCTCGGCCGCCACGGTGTCCCCGCAGAACAGCGCCACCGGCACCACCAGCAGAAAGCCAGCGGAGACGAAGAGACAGGTGGCGGCGAAGTTGGCACCGGACGCGGTCGCGGTGTCGATCAGCGTCACCCGCCCGCCGCCGTCCTCGTCGTCCGGGCCGCCGCCGATGGCGAAGGCTGCGATCAGCACCAGCGGCAGTGCGGCCAGCACCGCGCCCATCACCAGCGTGCGGCGACGCTTGAGCTGGCGCAGCGCCTCGACGCGCAGCGGCAGCGTGTGCCGGGCGCGGTATCCCGGGGCCGCGTCGAGCAGCGGCGGCGGGGCGGTCATGCGGAGCCTCCGATCAGAGTGAGGAACGCGTCCTCGAGTCGGCGGTGCGGGCCGACTCCCGTCAGCGGCACCTCCAGCCGCACCAGTTCGGCGATGAGCCGGGTGGCGCTCAGGGTCGCGGCCGTGTCGTCCAGCCGTACGAGCAGACCCTCGTCCACGCGGATCGCGGAACCGACCCCCGGCAGGGCGGCGATCTTCTCGACGAGCGGTTCCGCCACCTCCTGGGCGGTGGTGACCAGCAGGGTGTCGCTCTCCCCGGTGATCTCCGCGACCGGCCCGGCCTGTACCAGCCGCCCGCGGTCCATGACTGCCAGATGGGTGCAGGACTGCTCGACCTCCGCCAGCAGATGGCTGGAGACGATCACCGTCCGGCCCCCGGCCGCGTACCGGATCATCACCTCGCGCATCTCGCGGATCTGCGGCGGGTCCAGGCCGTTGGTCGGTTCGTCGAGGATGAGCAGATCCGGCAGACCGAGCATGGCCTGGGCGATGGCGAGCCGCTGCCGCATGCCCTGCGAGTAGGTGCGCACCGCGCGGGCGAGGGCGTCGCCGAGCCCCGCGATCTGCAGCGCCTGGTCGATATGGGCGTCGTCGGCGGGACGGCCGGTGGCCTTCCAGTAGAGCTCCAGATTGTCCCGCCCGGACAGATGCGGCAGAAAGCCCGCGCCTTCGACGAATGCCCCGACCCGGGACAGCACGGGTGCGCCCGGTCTGATCGCCTGGCCGAAGACGCGGATCTCGCCCTCGTCCGGGGAGATCAGCCCCATCAGCATGCGCAGGGTGGTGGTCTTGCCCGCTCCGTTGGGGCCGAGCAGTCCCAGCACCTGGCCCTTCTCTACGCGGAAGGACAGATCCTGGACGGCATAGCGGTCGGCGGACTTGGCGTAACGCTTCGTCAGCCCGGTGATCTGCAGCGGCACATCCGCGAGCGACGGGTCGGGGGCGGGTGCGACGGACCGGCGGCGGGCCGTGACCAGCAGGGCGGCGGCCAGGACCGCGCCCGCGGCGGGCAGCGCCCACGTCCACCAGGGCAGCCCGGCGGGCTGCGTCCGCACGCTGGGTGCGGTGGGCACGGACAGCCCGCCCGCGTCTGCGAGCCCCACCGTGTAGGAGGCCGGCTCGGCCGGGGAGGCATAGCCGAGGTCGGTGGCCGACAGCACCAGCCGCAGCCGGTGCCCCGCGTCGACCTCGTGGTCCACGGCGGGCAGGGTCAGTTCGACCTCCCAGCCCGTCTGCGCGCCGGTGACCCGGACCGGTGCGACCAGTTGTGCGGGCAGCACCTGGGAGCGGCCGTCGGGCCCGACGTCATAGACCTTGGCGAAGAGCACGGCGTCGCCGCTGTCGGAGGAGACCCGGACGCGGACGGTGGGCGATCCGGTGATGCGCAGCGACTGCCGCAGCGGGGCGGAGTCAAAGCGTGCGTGCTGTCCGGGGAAGTCCAGGGAGATGCCCACGCCGAGGGAGGTGCCGAGCTGTCCGAGGCCGCCGCCGAGACCGGGCACCGCCGAGACGGCGGGCGGGGCGGCGCCGGCCGGGCGCTCGAAGGTCTGCTCCCGCCCGATGAGCGCGAACTCCCGGACGCCGTCGGCGAGCCCGGGGTAGCGGTCGGCGACGGCGCCGCGCAGCAGTGCCCGTCCATCGGTGGAGTCGACGCCTCCGGTGCGGCTCACCCGGAAGGCGGGCCCGGTGCCCGCGGAGGCGTCGTCCTTGAGATGGCGGTCGAACCACCGCCTGATGCGGGCCTCGACACGGCTGGTCTCCCGGTCTCCGCCGTCGTGTCCCCCGGCGATCCAGTCGACCGCGACGGGCGCGCCGTTGGCGCTGATCCGCCGGGCCATGGCGTCGGCGTGCCCGAGCGGGAACAGGGAGTCGGTCTGGCCCTGCACGATCAGGGTGGGGACCTTGATGCGCTCGCCGACGGCGGAGGGGCTGCGGGAGCCGAGCAGCTCGCGGGCGGCCCGGTCGGGCCGGCCGGAGACCGCGACGCGTTCGTACATCGCGCAGAGCTGCTCTTCGAAGGTGTCGCAGCCGCCGCCCGCGGTGAAGAAGAT
Source organism: Streptomyces chengmaiensis (assembly GCF_029846775.1). Taxonomy (NCBI): domain Bacteria; kingdom Bacillati; phylum Actinomycetota; class Actinomycetes; order Kitasatosporales; family Streptomycetaceae; genus Streptomyces; species Streptomyces chengmaiensis. Next base: position 74,349 of record NZ_JARWBG010000030.1, on the reverse strand, counting down.
CCCGGCCCAGAGCTTCTTGAACACGCCGTCGGGGAAGAGCGCGTCGGCGAGGTTCCAGTAGGTGATCCGGGGTGCGATGGCGTCCACGCGCGTGTCGTGGCCCGCGGCGAGCAGGGAGGTCGCACCGCCGTAGGAGACTCCGCTGACGCCGATGCGCGGGTCGCCCGCGGCGTCGAGCTGCACCTCGGGGCGGTCCGCCAGCCAGTCGATCAGCCGGGAGACGTCCTTGACCTCGTGTGCGGGGTCATTGAGTCCGATCTTTCCGGTGGAGTCGCCGAAGCCGCGGGCGGACCAGGTCAGCACGGCGTATCCGTCGCGGGCGAGTTGCTCGGCCTGGGCGCGGACGTCGTCCTTGCTGCCGCCGAAGCCATGGCCGAGGAGGACGGCCGGTCTGCGCCCGCCGCCCTCCGTGACGAAGTAGGAGGTGTCGATCTCCGCGCCGGGCATCCGCTGTACGAGGTCCTCGCGGTGCACGTCCGGCGCGCCGTCGTCGGCGACCGCGGTCCAGGTGCCCGCGCCGGCGAGGACGGCCAGCGCGGCCGCCGCCGCGATCCAGCGTCCGCGCGCCCAGGACGGCAGGGACGGGCGGGGGAGTCGGATCTGCATGGGACGACCCTAAGCGGAGGGCGGTGGCCGCCCGGCTGCCGCGGGGCGGAATTCGCGAGCCTCCTTGAGGAGTACGCACTACGGTCGCCCTACACCAGACGCGGTATGCGAAAGGGATACATGTGAATATCAGGCGTGCGACGGCGGTCTCCGAGTTGATGGGCGCGGACCATCTCTACGACCGTCCTGCCCGCCCGGAGTGGGCTGAGCGCTTTCTCGCCGCCCCCGGGCATCTGATGCTGATCGCCTACGCGGACGACGGCAGGCCCGTAGGCATGGTCTCGGGCATCGAGATGCTGCATCCGGACAAGGGCACGGAGATGTGTCTGTACGAGCTGTCGGTGGACGAGGCGCACCGCAGGCGCGGCGTCGGCCGGGCGCTGACCGAGGCGCTGGCCGAGGCCGCGCGGGAGCGGGGCTGCTACGACATGTGGGTCGGGGTGGACACGGACAACGACGCGGCGCTTGCGACATACCGGTCGGCGGGCGGCGAGGATGACGGGGTGTGCGCCGTCATCACCTGGCGGTTCCCGGCGCCGGGCCCGGCCGGCGGGCGTTGACCAGCCGGAGGCGGGCGACGAGCCGGACCCCGTCGGCGTCTTCGCAGGAGCGGAACAGGTCGGTGGCGGCGGTGCGCGCCCGGTCGAGGGAGTGGGGGTCGGCGTCGCGGAGCCGGTGCCGCATCGGCCCCATTCCGAAGAGGAACTCGGCGGCCGTGTCCGCGTCCTCGCCCCGGTGCTGCAGCGTCTCCAGACTGTCCTCGGCCGCGTCCCCAAGCGCCGGCCGGGCTTGAGACGAGTCCCTTGGGGGCGCCTGTCGGGGGTGTCCCCGGACGGGGTCCGGGGGCGGCAGCCGGGTGAGATCGAGGTGCGGGGTCCGGGGCGGAGCCCCAGGCTCGGGCGGCTTGGCGGCGGGGGAAAATCGGTGGCCCCGGAACAGCCCTGCGGGGTCTACTGGATCCCGTCGGGCGCACGCGCCACGGCCCGTATGGGACGGGGGTCCGTACGGGCCGTTCTCGTCTGCGCGTCCTGTTTCGTCTGCGGCGTCCAGGCCGACGCCTGCCGCCCCTCGGCGGCAGGACCCGGGGCCCGGCGGCCCGGGGCGCGGATCGCCGGGGCCTGGCGACCCGCGCCGGGCAGCGCGTGAGCGCTCAGTCGTGGCGGGGGAAGCCCAGGTCCACTCCGGCCGGCGCCTCCGACGGGTCGGGCCAGCGGCTGGTGACGACCTTGCCGCGAGTGTAGAAGTGCACGCCGTCGTTGCCGTAGATGTGGTGGTCGCCGAAGAGCGAGTCCTTCCAGCCGCCGAAGGAGTGGTAGCCCACCGGCACCGGGATCGGCACGTTGACGCCGACCATGCCCGCCTGGACCTCCAGTTGGAAGCGGCGGGCCGCGCCGCCGTCGCGGGTGAAGATCGCGGTGCCGTTGCCGAAGGGCGAGGCGTTGATGAGGGCGACGCCGTCCTCGTACGTCTCGGCGCGCAGCACGCACAGCACCGGGCCGAAGATCTCGTCGCGGTAGGCGTCGGAGTCCACGGCCACCTTGTCGAGCAGCGACAGTCCGATCCAGTGGCCGTCCTCGTACCCGTCCACGGTGAATCCGGTGCCGTCGAGGACGACATCGGCGCCCTGGGCGGCCGCGCCGGTCACATAGGAGGCGACCTTGTCGCGGTGGGCCTTGGTGATCAGCGGGCCCATCTCGGACGCCGGGTCGTCGCCCGGGCCGATCTTGATCTTCTCGGCGCGTTCGCGGATCTTCTCCACCAGCTCGTCTCCGATCGCGCCGACCGCGACGACCGCGGAGATCGCCATGCAGCGCTCCCCTGCGGAGCCGTACGCGGCCGACACGGCGGCGTCCGCGGCCGCGTCCAGATCCGCGTCGGGCAGCACCAGCATGTGGTTCTTGGCGCCGCCGAGCGCCTGTACGCGCTTGCCGTTGGCGGACGCGGCGGTGTGGATGTACTTCGCGATGGGAGTGGAGCCTACGAAGGACACCGCGGTCACGTCCGGGTGGGCGAGCAGCGCGTCGACGGCGACCTTGTCGCCGTGCACCACGTTGAGCACGCCGTCCGGCAGTCCGGCCTCCGCGGCCAGTTCGGCCAGCAGGTTGGCGGCGGAGGGGTCCTTCTCGCTGGGCTTGAGGACGAAGGTGTTGCCGCAGGCGACGGCGAGGGGGAACATCCACATCGGCACCATGGCCGGGAAGTTGAACGGGGTGATGCCGGCGACGACGCCCAGCGGCTGGCGGATCGCGGCCACGTCGACCCGGCTGGAGACCTGGGTGGACAGCTCGCCCTTGAGCTGGGTGGTGATGGAGCACGCCAGCTCCACGATCTCCAGTCCGCGGGCGACCTCTCCCAGCGCGTCGGAGTGCACCTTGCCGTGCTCGGCGGTGATCAGCGCTGCGATGTCGTCGCGGCGGGCGTCCAGCAGCGCACGGTAGCGGAAGAGGATCGCGGTGCGCTGGGCCAGCGAGGAGGCGCCCCAGGTCCGGTACGCCTCCTTGGCGGCGGCGACCGCCGCGCCGACCTCCTCGGCCGAGGCGAGGGCGACCTGCGTGGTGACCGCGCCGGTGGCGGGATCGGTGACCGGGCCCCAGTTGCCCGACGCACCCTCGACGGCCTTGCCACCGATCCAGTGGTTGACGGTCTTCATTGCTCGTGCTCCTTCACAGATGGCGGCGTCCACGGATGGCGGCGGCGGTCACAGATGGCGACGGCGGGCGGCGGCTTGCCGTTCGTACTCTTCCCGGGCCTTGACCGCCGACGGGCGGGTCGCGGTCTCGGCCACCGGAACATCCCACCACGCCTGTGCCGGGGGCGCGCCCGACACAGTGTCTGCCGTTTCGGTCTCGATGTAGACACCTGCGGGGACCTTTGCGGCGCGCACTTCGGCGAGGGCCTCGCGCAGTTCGCCGACGGTCTTCGCGCGGATCATGCGCAGGCCGAGGGAGGCGGCGTTGGCGGCGAGGTCGACGGGGAGGGGGTCTCCGGTGTAGCTGCGGTCGGCGGCGGACCGGGAGCGGTAGGCGGTGCCGAAGCGTTCCGCGCCCACCGACTCGGAGAGGCCGCCGATCGAGGCGTATCCGTGGTTCTGGACGATGACCACCTTGATCGGGACGTTCTCCTGGACTGCGGTGACGATCTCGGTGGGGTTCATCAGATAGGTGCCGTCGCCGACGAGCGCCCAGACGGGCCGGCCGGGGGCGGCGAGCGCCACGCCGATGGCGGCGGGCAGCTCATAGCCCATGCAGGAGTAGCCGTACTCGACGTGGTACTGGTCCGTGGCGCGCGGCCGCCACAGCTTGTGCAGATCGGCGGGGAGCGATCCGGCCGCGTTGATCACGATGTCGTCGCCGGTGACCAGCGCGTCGAGAGCGCCGAGCAGCTGGGTCTGGGTGGGGCGGGCGTCGGGGTCCTCGGCCGCGTAGGCGGCGGTCACCCGCCGCTCCCAGTCCGCCTTGCCCTGGGTGTACCGGAGCTCGTAGCCGTGCTCGACGCGGGCGCCGAGGGTGCGCAGGGCGACGGTCAGCTCGTCGAGCGTGGTGCGTGCGTCGCCGAGCAGGGTCCGGCCGGACATCTTGTGGGCGTCGAAGCCCGTGATGTTGAGGTTGAGGAAGCGGACGTCCGGGTTCTGGAAGAGCGTCGAGGAGGCGGTGGTGAAGTCGGTCCACCGGGTGCCGACGCCGATGACCAGATCGGCGGCGCGGGCCAGTTCGTCGGCGACCGCGGTGCCGGTGTGGCCGATGCCGCCGAGGTCGCAGGGGTGGTCGTGGCGCAGCGCGCCCTTGCCCGCCTGGGTGGAGGCGACGGGGATGCCCGTGGTCTCGGCGAGCACGCGCAGCGACTTCTCGGCCTCGCTGTGGCGTACGCCTCCGCCCGCGACGATCAGGGGGCGGCGGGCGGCCCGTACGGCGGCGACGGCCTGGGCCAGCTCATGGGCGTCGGGCCTGGGGCGGCGCACGGTCCACACCCGCGGGGCGAGGAACTCCTCGGGCCAGTCGTACGCCTCCGCCTGCACATCCTGCGGCAGCGCGAGGGTGACCGCGCCGGTCTCGGCCGGGTCGGCGAGCACCCGCATGGCCGCCAGGGCGGCTGGGATGAGCGCCTCGGGTCGGGTGACGCGGTCGAAGTAGCGGCTGACGGGCCGCAGCGCGTCATTGACGGACACATCGCCCGCGGAGGGGACTTCGAGCTGCTGGAGCACCGGGTCGGCGGGGCGGGTGGCGAAGGTGTCGCCGGGCAGGAGCAGCACGGGCAGCCGGTTGACGGTGGCCAGGGCGGCGCCGGTGACCAGGTTGGTCGCTCCGGGGCCGATGGAGGTGGTGACGGCGTGGGCGGACAGCCGGCGGGACTGGCGGGCGTAGCCGACGGCGGCGTGCACCATGGCCTGTTCGTTGCGGCCCTGGAAGTACGGCATCTCCGTGCCGGACTCCAGCAGCGCCTGTCCGAGCCCGGCGACGTTGCCGTGGCCGAAGATGCCCCAGGTGGCGCTGATCAGCCGGTGGCGGCGGCCGTCGCGCTCGGTGTACTGGCGGGCGAGGAAGGCGAGGAGGGCCTGGGCGACGGTGAGCCGCCGGGTGCCCTGGTGTGAGTCTGCTGCGTTCATCGGGGGTTCTCCTCGCTGTCGGATCCCGCGGCTGTGTACAGGGGGAGCCGGGGGTCGACGGGCTGCGACGGCCAGGTGTCGCGGATCCAGGCGTGGTCGGGGTGGTCGCAGATCAGCCACTGCCGCTCGGGGCCCGGCCCGGCCATCACGTTGAGGTAGTACATGTCCCGTCCGGGCGCGGCGATGGAGGGGCCGTGCCAGCCGTCGGGGATGAGCACGGCGTCGCCGGTGCGGACCTCGGCGAGCGTGTCGGCGCCGCCGGGACGGGACGGGGAGACGCGGTGGTAGCCGAGGCCGTCGTCCGCGATCTCGAAGTAGTAGATCTCCTCGAGCGCGGACTCGACGCCGGGCCGGTGCTCGTCGTGCTTGTGCGGGGGGTACGAGGACCAGTTGCCGCCGGGGGTGAGGACCTCGACCGCGATCAGCCTGTCGCACTCGAAGACCCCGGCGGCGGCGAAGTTGTTCACCTGGCGGGAGCAGACGCCGGCGCCGCGCAGCTCGACGGGAACCTCCGGCGCGGGGCCGTAGCGAGCGGGGAGTCGTCGCTCGCACTTCGCTCCTGCCAGGGCGAAGCGGCCCCCCGCGCCGGAGGCGATCTGGGCATGGGCGTCGCGCGGCACATAGGCGAAGTCGCTGACCCCGCTGAACACGCTCTTCCTGCCCTGCAGTTCAAAGATCCCGTCATCGACGCGCACCGTGCAACCGCCGCTGAGCGGCAGCACGATCCACTCGCTGTCGCCGGCAGCGAGGGTGTGGGCGCCGCCGGGCGCGAGCTGAAGGACGCGGAGCGCGGAGTACCCCCAGCCGGCGTCCTCGGGGTCGACGCGCAGTGCGTAGGGCGGGTCGGCGGCGTGCCCGGCGGCCACGTAGGGCGGGCGGGCGGTGTGCTGTCCGGTGTGGTGGTCCATGGTCTGTGCGTACCCCCTACAGAAGCCCTACGGCGGTGTCGACCGCCGCCGTGACGTCGCCGTCGACCGGATAGAGCAGTGAACGGCCCACCACCAGCCCCTGCACGGTGGGAAGTTGCAGCGCCCCGCGCCACTTCTCGTACGCGCCTTCCTGGTCGTCGCCGATCTCGCCGCCGAGGAGCACGGCGGGCAGTGTGGAGCTCTCCATCACCGCGGCCATGTCGGCGGGGTCGTCGGTGACGGGCACCTTCAGCCAGGTGTACGCAGAGGTGCCCGCGAGTCCGGAGGCGATGGCGATGGAGCGGGTGACCGCTTCCGCGCTGAGATCGTTGCGGAGGCGGCCGTCGGCGCGGTGACATATGAACGGCTCGATGAAGACGGGCAGCTGACGCTCCGCCATCTCGTCGACGGCGCGGGCCGCGGAGTGCAGGGTGTCCAGGGAGCCGGGGTCGTCGTAGTCGATGCGCAGCAGCAGCTTGCCCGCGTCGAAGCCGAGGCGCGCCAGGTCCTGGGCGCGGTGGCCGGTGAAGCGGTCGTCGAGCTCGAAGACGGCGCCGGAGAGTCCGCCGCGATTCATGGACCCCATGACGACCTTGTCGTCGAGCGCGCCGAGGAGCAGCAGGTCGTCGAGGATGTCGGCGGTGGCGAGGACTCCGTCGACGCCTGGCCGGGAGAGCGCGAGGCAGAGGCGCTCCAGCAGGTCGAGCCGGTTGGCCATGGCGAGCCTGCTGTCGCCGACGCCGAGCGCGCCGCGGGCCGGATGGTCCGCCGCGATGATCATCAGCCGTCCGTTCTCCCCGACGAGGCGCGGCCGTCTGCGCCGCCGTGCGGCGGCCTCGGCGACGGCCTCGGGATGCCGGGTGCGGATCGCGACGAGCTCTGAGATGTCGACGGCGTTCACACCGCACCTCCGTGGCTGCGGGGTCCGCCGCCTTCGGGCGCCTGACGGCCCCTCGGTTCTCTGACGGAGCCGCCGGGCGGGGGTTGCGGCGGTATGGGACCGCCGGTGACGACTTGGGCGACTTCGGGGTCGTACGGCATGGCGGAGGAGCAGGCGAGGCGGGAGGCCACGATCGCGCCCGCCGCGTTGGCGTAGCCCATCACGCGGGGCAGCTCCCAGCCGGCGAGCAGGCCGTGGCACAGCGCCCCGCCGAACGCGTCGCCCGCGCCGAGGCCGTTGACCACGTCGACCGGGACGGGCGGGATCTCCGCCTCGTCGCCGTCGCGGGAGACGGCCAGCACGCCCTTGGGGCCCTGCTTGACGACCGCGAGGTGCACGCCCGCGGCGAGCAGCGCTCGGGCTGCGGCCCGCGGTTCGCGCTCGCCGGTGGCGACCTCGCACTCGTCGAGGTTGCCGACGGCGACGGTCGCATGCGCCAGCGCCTCGGCGTAGTACCGCCGGGTGTCCTCTGCTCGGCCCTGCCAGAACATCGGCCGCCAGTCGAGGTCGAACACCGTGAACCCGTCGCCGGGCGTCCGGGCGGCCAGCGCCGCCAGCGTCGAGCCGCGACTGGGCTCCGTGCACAGGCCGGTGCCCGTCATCCAGAAGACCCGTGCGTCGCGGATCGCGTCCAGGTCCAGCTCATGGTCGTGGATCTGGAGGTCGGGGGCCTTCGGCTGCCGGTAGAAGTAGAGCGGGAAGTCGTCCGGCGGGAAGATCTCGCAGAACGTCACCGGCGTCGGAGCGGAGTCGACGGGCGTCACCCACCGGTCGTCCACCCCGAACTCCCGCAGTGCCTGGTGGAGGTAGTCCCCGAAGGCGTCGCGGCCGGTGCGGGTGACGACCGCCGTCCGGCGGCCGAGCCTGGCCGCGGCGACGGCGACGTTCGTCGCGGAGCCGCCGAGGAACTTCCCGAACGTGTCGACCTGTGCCAGCGGCACCCCGGTCTGCAGCGGATAGATGTCCACACCGATGCGTCCCATGGTGATCACGTCGTACGGCTGAGGCATACGCGTCCCTTCGGCTCGACGACGGTCGCCGGCTGCCCTCAGGTCTAGTCGCCCCTGCGGAACCCTGTCAACATTTTGTCCTTACATTCGGACGAAGGGTTGACACCTTTCTCCGGCGGCCGGAAAAGTGGCCGCCATGACCTCCTCCTCTCCCGCCCTGAACCGCATCCGGGTCGGCTCCGCCCCCGACTCCTGGGGGGTGTGGTTCCCCGACGACCCCCGGCAGGTCCCCTGGCAGCGCTTCCTCGACGAGGTCGCCGACGCCGGATACGAGTGGATCGAGCTGGGCCCTTACGGCTACCTCCCCACCGACCCCGCCGTCCTCGCCGCCGAGACCCGGCGCCGCGGGCTGAAGGTCTCGGCCGGCACGGTCTTCACCTCCCTGCACCACGGGCCCGCCGTCTGGGACCGGACCTGGGCCCATGTCTCCGACATCGCAGCGCTCACCCGGGCCATGGGCGCGGAGCACCTCGTCGTCATCCCGTCCTTCTGGCGGGACGACAAGACCGGCAAGGTGCTCGAGGACAGCACGCTGACCGCGCAGCAATGGCGCGATCTCGCCGCACAGACCGAGCGCCTGGGCCGCGAGGTGCGCGAGCGGTACGGTCTGAAGATCGTCGTCCATCCGCACGCCGACACCCATGTGGACACCGAGGAGAACGTCTGCCGTCTGCTCGACGCCACCGACCCCGACCTGGTCTCGCTCTGCCTGGACACCGGCCACTACGCCTACTGCGGCGGCGACAGCGTCAAGCTGATCGAGACCTACGGCGAGCGGATCGGTTATCTCCACCTCAAGCAGGTGGACCCCGAGATCCTCGCCGAAGTGGTCGCGGACGAGGTGCCGTTCGGACCTGCCGTGGCCCGCGGGGTGATGTGCGAACCGCCCGCCGGCGTCCCCGCGCTGGAGCCCGTGCTCGCGGCGGCCCAGGCTCTGGACGTGGAGCTGTTCGCCATCGTCGAGCAGGACATGTACCCCTGCCCGCCGGACAAGCCGTTCCCCGTCGCCGAGCGCACACGACGCTTCCTGCGCTCCTGCGGCGCCTGAAGCACCGTCAGCGCCGCCGCCCGTACGGCCGGGGCGGGCTTCGACCGGGGCGGGCTTCGGCCAGGTTTGTCACCAAGCCACCACAGTTGTCTCTGTTTCACTCCCCTTTTGTCACAGTCCGTCAACATCCCTGCCCCGCACGGTCACGCCGAGTCCGCACCGGGGCACAGGCTGAGTGATCTCACTGATCGCCGAGCATCCGCGCCGCAGCTCCCCCGACGGCCCCCCGCGCCGCCGCTGCAGCGCGCGCAGGGAGGTGCCGCCATGACCGACAGAAGGCTCTGGTCGTACAAGGAGATCGCCGCGCACATCCGGGTGCAGCCGGACACGGTCCGCTCGTACCGCAAGCACGGCCACTTGCCCGCGCCCGACCATGTGGAGAGCGGCAAGCCCTACTGGTACGCCGACACCGTCCGCTCCTGGGCGGCCAACCGGCCGGGGAACCGCATCCGCAGGGACTGACCCGGGCCGACCCGACGGCACACCCCCCGGGCCCCGCTGCGGCGGGGCCCTTCACCATGACTCCTCGCCCTCGGACGGCAGGGCGGCCCGCTCCCGCATCTCCGCCCCGGCCCGGCACCTGAGCGCCAGCAGCGGGAACACCAGCACCGACACCATGCCCGCACCGACGAGCGCCGCCGCCTCACCCGTCGTCATCGCCCGTGCGTCTACCGCGAGCGCGGTGATCGCCACGACCAGCGGCAGCGCGGTGGAGCCGTACAGCACCAGCGCCGCACGGTCCCGCCGTACGAAGTCCCGAGGGGCCAGCAGCCACATCGGAGCGCCGCGCACCAGCAGGAACAGCGCCAGAAAGCCGGGGACGAGCAGCAGTTCCCGACCGCCGTCGAGCAGCGAGTCAAGATCGAACTCGATGCCGGTGACGATGAAGAAGACCGGCACCAGAAACCCAAATCCGACACCCTCCACCTTGCCCAGCACCTCCCTGCTGCTCTCCGGGGCCGCGCCGGCCAGCACCAGCCGGGTGATCAGTCCAGCGGCAAAGGCCCCGAGCAGGACGTCCAGCCCGAGCGCCTGCGCCGCCCCCAGCATCAGCGCGAGCATCAGGAACACCAGCCGGACCGCGAACTGTCCGCTCGTGTGCAGCGTCGCCGCGATCAGCCGGGAGAACCACGGCGGACGGGGCCGCAGAGCCCAGAACACCGCCCCGGCGGTCAGCGCCGCGAACACCACGAGCAGCACCGTCGACTGCCCCGGATTCCGCCCGCTGAGCAGCAGCGCCATGGCGATGATCGGCCCGAACTCCCCCACCGCGCCGAACGCCAGCATCACCGGGCCGAAGGGGGTTCCCAGATCACCCGAGTCGCGCAGCACGGGCAGTACGGTCCCCAGTGTCGTGGTGGTAAGCGCCGTGCCGATATAGACGCCCTTGCTGAAGCCGCCGCCCGCCAGGAGCCAGCCGATCGCCAGACCTGCCCCGAGGGTGATCAGCCAGGCCCAGAGGGACCGCCGCAGGGTGTTCCGGCGGACCCGGCCGAAGTCGGTCTCGTACCCGGCGAGAAAGATCAGCATGGCCAGGCCGAGTTCCGAGAGCCCGTCGACCAGGGGGCTGGATTCGGCCCAGTCGAGGACGTCGGGCCCGATCAGCACGCCCAGCAGGATCTCGAAGATGACGAGCGGGACGGGCATCCAGCGCCCGACGCCGTAGGCCAGCAGCGGCGCGAGCACCGCGATGGACATGATCAGGATCAGCGTCCCCGAGTACGACATGGGAGGTATCTACCATTTTCAAAGGCTCGGTTCGCGGACACGCGGACGACCGGGCAAGGGTTCGCATTTATACCCCCTAGGGGTATAGAGTGTGAACGGCGGCGCGCTCGTATGCGTATGAGTCACCGTGCACCCGCCGCGCCCCGCACACGCCAGCGAACGACGACAGCGAACAGCGTCACCGCCTCGAAGAGGAGATTCGCCATGACCGCCGAGACGAAGACCGTCACCACCGTCTACCAGGTCAGCGGAATGACCTGCGGCCACTGCGAGGGGGCGGTCACCGGCGAGCTCTCCGCGCTCGAGGGGGTCGTCTCGGTCCAGGCCGTCGCCGCCACGGGTCAGGTCACCGTGGTCTCCGACGCGCCGCTGGACGAGTCGGCCGTGCGCGAGGCGATCGACGAGGCCGGCTACGAGCTGACTGCGAGCGCCTGAGTCCCGACGGGCTCCAGAGATCCCCTGAGGCCGAGCCGGCACCACAAGCGTCCCGGTTTCACCCCTTCATCACCTTTCCCCATGGCAGGCCCGGCCTTGCCATGGGGAAAGTTTTGCGTTCGTGTAACTACAAGTGGGTCACAGGACCTTCACAAGGAGACCTAGATCACAGATATTTGGGGGTAACCATTCAGGCTCGTGGCGAGTCTAAGTGGGCGATGCCAGGAACGTCTTGGGGGACGTTCATGGGATGTCTTGGGGGACGTCCCAGGCAAGCGTAGGCCGGGGCACGTGCACCGGGGAGCTTTGAGCGGCCCTCCCGTACGTACGTACCCCGGCAGACCGCGCGCGGAGCTTCCGCGCCCGGCCAGACGCCCGGCCGGATCCCGTGGGGGGAATCCGCTCCGGGATATGGAAGCGCCCCGCCGTCCGACCCGTGGGGGGATCGGCTGGCGGGGCGCTTTCGGCCAGCGGCGGCCTGCGGCTCAGCGGGCCTCGACGGGGACGAAGTCGCGCAGGACCTCGCCGGTGTAGATCTGGCGCGGACGGCCGATGCGGGAACCCGGCTCCTTGATCATCTCGTGCCACTGGGCGATCCAGCCCGGCAGCCGGCCCAGCGCGAACAACACCGTGAACATCTCGGTCGGGAAGCCCATGGCGCGGTAGATCAGACCCGTGTAGAAGTCCACGTTCGGGTAGAGGTTGCGCGAGACGAAGTAGTCGTCGGAGAGCGCGTGCTCCTCCAGCTTGAGCGCGATGTCCAGCAGCTCGTCGGACTTGCCGAGCGCGGAGAGGACATCGTGCGCCGCCGCCTTGATGATCTTCGCACGGGGGTCGAAGCTCTTGTAGACGCGGTGGCCGAAGCCCATCAGCCGGACGCCGTCCTCCTTGTTCTTCACCTTGGTGATGAAGGAGTCGACATCGCCGCCGTTGGTCTGGATGCCCTGGAGCATCTCCAGCACGGACTGGTTGGCGCCGCCGTGCAGCGGACCCCACAGGGCGCTGATGCCCGCGGAGATCGAGGCGAACATGTTCGCCTGCGAGGAGCCGACCAGCCGCACCGTGGAAGTGGAGCAGTTCTGCTCGTGGTCGGCGTGCAGGATCAGCAGCTTGTCCAGCGCCGCGACCACGACCGGGTCCGGCTCGTACTCCTGGGCGGGGACCGAGAAGGTCATCCGCAGGAAGTTCTCCACATACCCGAGGTCGTTGCGCGGGTAGACGAACGGGTGGCCGATCGACTTCTTGTAGGCATACGCCGCGATCGTCGGAAGCTTGGCGAGCAGCCGGATCGTGGACAGATGGCGCTGCTTCTCATCGAACGGGTTGTGGCTGTCCTGGTAGAACGTGGACAGCGCGCTGACCACGGAGGACAGCATGGCCATCGGGTGGGCGTCGCGCGGGAAGCCGTCGAAGAACCGCTTGACGTCCTCGTGCAGCAGCGTGTGCTGGGTGATCTCGTCCCGGAACGCGGAGAGCTCGTCCACCGTGGGCAGCTCTCCGTTGATCAGCAGATACGCCACCTCGAGGAAGGACGAGCGCTCCGCGAGCTGCTCGATCGGGTAGCCGCGGTAGCGCAGGATGCCCTGCTCGCCGTCGAGGTAGGTGATCGCCGATTTATAGGCGGCCGTATTGCCGTAGCCGCTGTCCAGGGTCACCAGACCGGTCTGGGCTCGGAGCTTCCCGATGTCGAAGCCCTTGTCGCCGACGGTGCTCTCAACCACCGGGTAGGTGTACTCACCGTCCGCGTACCGCAGTACTACAGAGTTGTCGCTCACGTCATCCCTCACCGACGTAGTGCCTCTTCTTAGAGGTGCCCTGACTGTCTCTACCATCCCCCATTTGGCTCAGGAGAGTGCACTCGGGGTCGACCATTGGGCTAATCGGCGGCACTGAGTGCCGCCAACCTGCTCATCTTGCCCCGTTCGCCCTGGTTCCGGAAACCGGGGGCGGCGTTTGCCACTCCTTGGGGGACCGTAGGGGTCGCCCGGGCGACGGGTGCGCGCCCGTCAGCCGGCCGGCACGGACACGGGCACGGCCAGTCGGCTGTCGAGCGCTGTAAACCGTCTACCCGCGGACACCGTGCGCACCGCCTGTCCTATCGCCTTTCGTGAGCCGACCAGCACCACAAGCTTCTTGGCACGGGTCACGGCCGTGTACAGCAGATTGCGCTGGAGCATCATCCAGGCTCCCGTGGTGACCGGGATCACCACGGCCGGATACTCACTGCCCTGCGAGCGGTGGATGGTCACGGCGTAGGCATGCGCCAGCTCGTCCAGCTCGTCGAAGTCGTACGGCACCTCCTCGTCCTCGTCGGTGAGCACGGTAAGCCGCTGGTCGTCGACGCTGAGGGAAGTGACGACCCCGACCGTGCCGTTGAAGACGCCGTTCTGCCCCTTCTCGTAGTTGTTGCGGATCTGGGTGACCTTGTCGCCGACGCGGAAGACCCGGCCGCCGAAGCGCTTCTCCGGCAGATCGGGACGGGCAGGGGTGATCGCCTGCTGGAGCAGGCCGTTGAGCGTGCCGGCGCCGGCGGGGCCGCGGTGCATGGGCGCGAGCACCTGCACATCCCGCCGCGGGTCCAGGCCGAACTTGGCGGGGATGCGCCGGGCCGCCACATCGACCGTCAGCCGTCCCGCCTCCTCCGTGTCGTCCTGGACGAAGAGGAAGAAGTCGGCCAGTCCGGTGGTGACGGGCTGCTTACCCGAGTTGATGCGGTGGGCGTTGGTGACGACGCCCGACTGCTGCGCCTGGCGGAAGATCCGCGTCAGCCGGACGCTGGGCACCGGCCCGCCGTCGGCGAGCAGATCGCGCAGCACCTCCCCGGCGCCGACGCTGGGCAGCTGGTCCACATCCCCCACCAGCAGCAGATGCGCACCCGGCGCCACCGCTTTGACCAGCTTGTTCGCCAGCAGCAGATCGAGCATCGACGCCTCGTCGACCACCACCAGATCGGCGTCCAGCGGCCGGTCGCGGTCGTAGGCCGCGTCGCCGCCCGGCTTGAGCTCCAGCAGCCGGTGCACGGTGGACGCCTCGGCGCCGGTGAGCTCCGCAAGCCGCTTGGCGGCCCGGCCGGTGGGCGCGGCCAGCACCACCTTGGCCTTCTTGGCGCGGGCCAGCTCCACGATCGAGCGGACCGTGAAGGACTTGCCGCAGCCCGGGCCGCCGGTGAGCACCGCGACCTTGCTGGTCAGCGCCAGTTCGACCGCGGACTGCTGTTCCGGCGCGAGCTGCGCGCCCGTACGGGAGGCGAGCCAGTCCAGGGCCTTGTCCCAGGCGACGTCCTGGAAGGCCGGCATCCGGTCCTCCTCGGCGCGCAGCAGCCGGCGCAGCTGGCCGGAGAGCGACAGCTCGGCGCGGTGGAAGGGGACCAGATACACGGCCGTCAGCGGTGTGTCCCCGCCGTCCGGGGCCGGGACCTGCTCCCGCACCACGCCTTCCTCTTCGCCGGCGAGTTCGGCGAGGCACTCGATGACCAGGCCGGTGTCCACCTGGAGCAGTTTCACCGCGTCGGCGATGAGCTGTTCCTCGGGCAGGAAGCAGTGGCCCTGGTCGGTCGACTGCGACAGGGCGTACTGCAGTCCTGCCTTGACCCGCTCGGGGCTGTCGTGCGGAATGCCCACCGCTTGGGCGATCTTGTCGGCGGTGAGGAAGCCGATGCCCCAGACGTCGGCGGCGAGGCGGTACGGCTGGTTCTTCACGACCGAGATGGAGGCGTCCTCGTACTTCTTGTAGATGCGGACGGCGATGGAGGTGGAGACGCCCACGCCCTGCAGGAAGACCATGACCTCCTTGATGGCCTTCTGCTCCTCCCAGGCCGCGCCGATCAGCCTGGTCCGCTTGGGTCCAAGGCCGGGCACCTCGATGAGCCTGTCCGGGCGCTGCTCGATGACGTCGAGCGTGTCGATGCCGAAGTGGTCCACGATCCGCTCGGCGATCCTGGGGCCGATGCCTTTGATCAGCCCGGAGCCGAGATAGCGGCGGATGCCCTGGACGGTGGCCGGGAGGACCGTGGTGTAGTTCTCCACGGTGAACTGCTTTCCGTACTGGGGGTGGGAGCCCCAGCGGCCCTCCATGCGCAGCGACTCGCCCGGCTGCGCGCCGAGCAGAGATCCGACGACGGTGAGCAGCTCGCCGGAGCCGCGGCCGGTGTCGACGCGGGCGACCGTGTACCCGTTCTCCTCGTTGGCATAGGTGATGCGCTCGAGGACTCCTTCGAGCACTGCTGCGTTGGACATGCTCCGACGCTACCGCCGGGCTCCGACACCGCGGGCGACCTGTGGACAACCGGACGTGCCCGGGCGTACCCGGATGTGCCCGACGTACCCGTGCGGCTCCACGGGGACAACGGGCCCGGCCACACGGCCGGGCCCCCGCCTTCCCCCTTCCCCCCACTCGGCCGAGGCTCCCCGGATCCCCCCGGATCCACCCCCCGGGAACCTCGCCGACCAGTACGACCCATGTCACGCAGAAAGGGTTGCACGACTGCGGGGAGTGATTTTCCGCCACTTCCAGCCCGGACGCACGACGAGGCCGGTCCGCTGGGCGAACTGGGCGAGCTGGGCGAGCTGGCCGTCTTCAGCGAAGGGACCTGGCCGTGCTGGGAGCCCGAGAAGCGCCGGCATCCGCGGGCCGCCCCGCTGCCCGGGCTGTCCGCGGCGGGCCGGCGGCATCCGGGGCGGCTGCCGACCGCGACAGCGAGGTGACGGCGACGCCCGCGATGAGCAGCACGGCCGCCGCCCAGCCGAGCGGGCTGACCGACTCGTCGAGCACGAGCGCCGCCGCCGACATGCCGAAGACCGGCACGAGGAGCGAGTACGGGGCGACCGAGGAGGCTTGGTAACGCCGCAGCAGATATCCCCACGCGCCGAATCCGAAGACCGTGGCTCCCCAGGCCACATAGACGACGGCCCCCGCCCCTGCCCAGTCCAGGGAGCGCAGCGCCGCCGCCCCGGCGTCGGGCCCTTCGAAGAGGAGGGAGAGCGCGAGCAGCGGCAGCACGGGCACGGTGCACACCCAGACCATGAAGTTCAGCGCGTCGGGCGGGGCGGCCTTGCGGGTGAGGACATTGGACACGCCCCAGCAGGCGGCGGCCGCGATGACGAGGAGGAAGGCATGGAGGGGGCCGGTCGCGCCCTCGTCGACGGCGGCGAGGGCGATGCCGGCCAGCGCCGTCGCCATGCCCAGAGTCTTGGCCCCGCCGGGGCGTTCACCGAGCGCGGCGGCGGCGAACAGGGCGGTGAAGACGGCCTGGCTCTGCACGACGAGGGAGGAGAGCCCGGCGGGCATGCCCTGCTCCATGCCGAGGAACAGCAGCCCGAACTTGGCCACCCCCAGGACGAGTCCGACGCCGAGCAGCCATTTCCAGGCGACCTTGGGCCTGCCGACGAAGAAGACCGCGGGCAGCGCCGCCGCCAGAAAGCGCAGCGCGGAGAAGAGCAGCGGCGGAAAGTGGTCGAGACCCAGCTCGATGACGACGAAGTTCACTCCCCAGACCGCGGTGACGGCCACGGCGAGTGCCATATGTGCAGGGCGCATGGACCGAGGATCGCCTCCGCGCACTGTTTAGCACCAGCACGGATTGCTTCATGATTGGATGAAGCAGACGTCAGCAATCGGGCGGCAGCCGGCGGTTGCACCGGAGCAGGAGGCACGATGCTGGACCTCGGACGGCTCAGGGCGCTGCACGCCGTCTCCGTGTACGGAACGGTCGGCGCGGCCGCCGCCGCGCTCGGCTACACCCCGTCCGCCGTGTCCCAGCAGATCGCCAAGCTGGAGCGGGAGACCCGCACCACGCTGCTGGAACGGCAGGGGCGGGGCGTCCGCCTCACCGACGAGGCGCGCATGCTGGCCGGCACCGCCCGGCAACTGCTCGCCCTGGTGGAGGAGGCGGAGGTCCGGCTCGAAGAGCAGCGCGGCGTGCCGGCGGGGCGGTTGGCAGTCGGCTGCTTCGCCAGCGCCGCATGCGGGCTGATGCCGCAGGTCCTCGCCGAGCTGGCGCGCCGTCACCCGGCGCTGGACGCCCGGCTGACCGAGGTCGATCCGCATCTGTCGATCGGCCTGGTGGAGCGCGGGGCGCTCGATCTGGCCGTCGCACACGACTGGGACGTCGCGCCGATTCCCGCCCCGCCGGGGGTGGAGCAGGCCGTGATCGGCGACGACCGGTGCGATGTGCTGGTGCCGGCCGGCCATCGGTTGGCCGGGCGCGCCGCCGTGCGGCGCGCCGACCTCGGGGAGGAGCGGTGGATCTGCCAGCCGCCGGGGACGGTCTGTCACGACTGGCTGGTGCGGACGCTGCGTGAGGCGGGCTGTGAGCCGCTCCTCGTCCACCAGGCGGAGGAGTACCACACCCAGGTGGCCCTGGTCGCCGCGGGGCTCGGCATCGCACTGGTGCCCCGGCTGGGCCGGGGCTCGCTGCCGCCCGGAGTGGCGGCGGTGCGGCTGGAGCCGGTGCCGACGCGCCGGCTGTACGCCCTGTGGCGCACGGGCGCGGCCCGCCGCCCCGCGATCACTCAGGCGGTCCGCACGCTCCGGTCGGTCTGGCCGGCGGTCGCGTCGGCGGCGTAGGGCGGGCGGCGCCGGGGACGGGATGCGGCGCACAGCCAGGGCGGTGATGTTTCCGCGTGGCGCGTGCGGCGGCCCTTGCCACGGCATTGACCCGGCAGTAATTTCCGGTCACCCGTGAGGCTTGGAAGTTTCCTTCAACTACCTTGTCGCGCAAGGCCGGAAGGAGCACCCGTGCAGAGCCGGAACCTCTCCCGACGCACCCTTCTCACCGCCACCGCCGGAGCGGCCTCCGTCGCCGCCGTGCCCGCGCCGCACGCCGCGGCCGAGGAGCACACCGGGCGGCGCGGACGGCTGGAGCGGCTCATCGCCAGGATGAGCCTGGAGGAGAAGGTCGGCCAGCTCTTCGTGATGAGGGTGTACGGGCACTCCGCCACCGACCCGGATCCCGCCGACGCCGAGCAGAACCTGAAGGAGATCGGCGTGCGCACCGCGGCCGAGCTGGTCGCCACGTACCACGTCGGCGGGATCATCTACTTCACCTGGGCGCACAACACCCGCGATCCGCACCAGATCGCCGATCTGTCCAACGGGATCCAGCGTGCCGGGCTCGCCCAGTCGGCCCCCGTGCCGCTGCTCGTCTCCACCGACCAGGAACACGGCATCGTCGCCCGTGTGGGCAAGCCGGCCACGCTGCTGCCGGGCGCGATGGCACTGGGGGCGGGCGGTTCCGCAGCCGACGCCCGGCGAGCCGCGCAGATCGCGGGGGCGGAGCTGGCCGCCATGGGCATCCGGCAGAACTACGCCCCCGTCGCCGACGTCAACGTCAACCCCGCCAACCCCGTCATCGGCGTACGGTCCTTCGGCGCCGCCCCCCAGCGGGTGGCCGGCATGGTCGCCGCCCAGGTCCGCGGATACGAGAGCGGCGGGGTCGCCGCCACGGCCAAGCACTTCCCCGGCCACGGCGACACGACCGTCGACTCGCACACCGGCATCCCGGTCATCACCCACACCCGCGAGGAATGGGAGGAGCTCGACGCCCCGCCGTTCCGGGCCGCGATCGCCGCCGGGGCCGACGCCGTCATGACGGCGCACATCCAGTTCCCCGCCCTCGATCCGAGCGGCGACCCGGCGACGCTGTCCCGTCCCATCCTCACCGGCATCCTCCGCGAGGAACTCTGCTACGACGGAGTGATCGTCACGGACTCGCTGGGCATGCAGGGCGTACGGGAGAAGTACGGGGACGACCGGGTGCCGGTGCTGGCCCTCCACGCGGGCGCGGACCAACTGCTCAACCCGCCCGACCTGGCCCTCGCCCGGAACGCCGTGCTGGACGCCGTCGAGAGCGGCGAGCTCGCCGTCGAGCGCGTCGAGCAGTCCGTGCTGCGGATTCTGCGGCTCAAGGAGCGCCTCGGCCTGCTGCGCGACCCGTTTGTCTCCCACCGGGACGTCGAGCGGACCGTCGGCGCGCGGTCGCATCTCGCCGCCGCCGACCGGATCGCCGAGGAGACCACGACCCTGCTGGTGAACGAGGACCGGCTGCTTCCGCTGGGCCGCCGCGGGACGCGCACGCACCGCAGGCTGCTGGTCGTCGGCGCCGACCCCGCCTCCCCTTCCGGCACCACGGGACCCCCGACGTCCGTCATGGCCGGCGCGCTCAACGAGCTGGGCTTTGACGCCGTCTCCCTGCCCACCGGCACGTCCCCGGGCCCTGCGCGGATCGAGGAGGCGGCAGCGGCGGCGTACGGCCGGGACACGGTCATCGTGCTCACCTACAACGTCACCGCCGGCAGCTCCCAGCGCACCCTGGTGCAACGGCTGCTGGACACCGGGGTGCCGGTCGTGGCCCTCGCCGTGCGCAATCCGTACGACGTCGCCCAGCTGGCGGGGGTGCCCGCGGCACTCGCCTCGTACGGCTGGACCGATGTCGAAGTGCGGGCCGCGGCACGGGTGATCGCGGGCCGTGCGCAGCCCCGCGGACGGCTGCCGGCGCCCGTGCAGCGCGCCGACGACCCGGCGCAGGTGCTCTATCCGATCGGCCACGGACTCTCGTACGCCTAGGCCCTGTCGTTTGGATCAGGCCGGATCAGGGAGCGGGGTCTGGTGCCGTGCATCGCAAGGCGGAAGAAGGAGTCCATGCGGAGCATCGGCGACTGATGACAACGCAGCGAGGTGCGGTGCCAGGGCACGCGAGCCCGGCAAGATCCGAACGCCAGGGCCTAGCGTAGGCGGGCGTATCCCGCGCCCGGGGCGCACGACCCCCATTCGTGCCCACTCGCGCGAAAACCGTCCGCGTCGCTGGCGTGCGCCCGTGGTGGCGCGCCACGCTGGAGACAGTGATCGGCGACGGCGGTGAGCGTCGGCCGGCGTTCGGGCCGGGGTTGCAGGGGGCGGCGGGATGGGTGGACGGAGCTGGGGGGTGCCGGCGTCGGTTGCGGTCCTGCTGACCGCGGTGGTGACGGCGGTGCTGTGCACCGGCTGCCAGGAGGCCGCGGGCGGCCGTGCGGCCCCCGGTCCCCGAGGCTCCGGCGGCTCGGCGTCCGGGGCGTCGTCCGCCCCGGCGACGCCCGGGTACGGTGCGGTCTTCCTGGGGCGGGGCGAATGCGTCTCGCGCGGGCGGGAGTTCCACGAGGCGCCGTGCAGCAGCGAGAAGGCGACGGCCCTGGTCCTCGCCCGGTACGACGGACTCGCCTCGACGGGCCGCGGTGCGTGCCCCCAGACGACGGACTTCGTCCTGCACATCTCGGAGAGCCTGTCGGCCGCGGACGAGGACGGCGACGGCGAGGTCTCCCGCGGCTACGCCTGCATGCGGAATCTGGAGCCTCCGCATCCGGGCGATCCGGGCGGGGGCGGCGGCCCCCACACCGTCGTCGGCGACTGCGTCTACACCGCGCGCAAGGGGCAAGTGAAGGAGACCGCCTGCGACGGGTCGGGCGAGCACGCCCCGCAGTACGAGGTGGCCTCGGCGGTGGCGCGGCGCGCCCAGTGCCCGCCGTCCACCGAGTTGTTCGTCACGCTCGGCGGGGAGCGGCCGGTGGGCTGCGCCCGCCGTGTCTGACGGGCGGACGCAGCCCCTCCGGGCTCACGGGCCTACGGGCCTGCGGGCCTACGGCAGGAAGGCCGGCATACGGCGGGCCTCCTGCTTGTCCAGCCCGGCGTCGAAGCCGGTCAGCCGCTTCGCCCCGGCGGGATTCTCCCGGACGGCGCGCGGTGCGACGCCCGCCCACTCCAGGATCGAGGCGGTGGCGCGCGCCCGCTCCTCCTTCTTCAGATCGGCGACGCCGGCTCCGTGGTTGGCGCCCGGCGCGGTGTAGACGTAGCTGTCCCGGGAACCCCGGCCGAGACGGAAGGGCTCCGCGCCCCAGGGGTCGTTCTCGCCGTACACGAACATCATCCGCTGGGCGCGGTGCCGCACCCAGCGGTCGACGTCGTACATCGCCCACGGCTTGAAGCGCATCGGGATCTCCCGAGGCACGAAGCTCCGCGGCGGCTGGTAGCCGTAGCGCACCAGACCGTCCAGATGCGGCTGGGCGATGTCGGGCGAACCCAGCTCGGTGCCCGCCTGGTAGTAGTACGGCGTGTACGGGGCGAGGCCCTGGTCCGTGTAGAAGGCAAGACCGGCTACCGCGTCGAGGGCGTCGTAGATCTCCTGGTCGGAGGCGGTGGCGGCGGTGGGGAGCGCCTCGCAGTCCGAGAGGTGGCTGTACTGCCAGAACGCCCAGGCGAAGTCGAGGACCACGGCCTCGTAGGCCCGGGAGAGGCTGCCGACGGTGGTGAAGGTGTAGCCCTCCTCCTCGGCGAACCGACGGTACTTCGCCTCCAGCGCCTCGCGGCGCACCAGGGCCTGGCGCTGCACCGCGCCCAGCCTGTCGCGGCACTCCCGGGTGCCGACGCGCGCGAGGAAGCGGTCATAGGCCGAGTCCTCCCGGTTCACCACGTCGTTGGGGGCGACGTAGGCGACGACGCCGTCCATGTCGCGGGGGTAGAAGCGCTCGTAGTACGTGGCGGTCATCCCGCCCTTTGAGCCGCCTGTGGCGATCCAGTTCTTGCGGTAGATCTTCTTCAGCGCCTTGAACACCCGGTGCTGGTCGCCGGCGGCCTGCCGGATGTCGAGCTTGGACCAGTCGGCGGGGCTCGGCCGGGACGGTGAGAAGAAGCGGTACTCCAGCGACACCTGGTTGCCGTCGACGATGGCCGTGGGCTCGGCGCGGCGGGGCGTGGTGCTCACGTGGTAGCCGGAGGTGTAGAAGACGGTGGGGCGGGCGGTGTCCTTGTGCAGCACGGTGATCCGCTGCTGGAAGGTGCCGCGATAGGGCCACCGGTGATCGACCGGCTGTGTGTAGTCGAGCACGAAGAAGCGGTAGCCGGGATACGGCTTCTCCTCGATGAGGCTCATGCCCGGGATCGCCAGGATGCGGTCCTTGATGTCCCGGCCTCCGTACGGGTCGGCGGAGGCCGGTTCGCCGGCGTACGGGTCAGCGGGCTGCGGTTCGGCGGCGTACGGTTCGGCGGCGGTGGCCGCGTGTGCCGTGGCCGGGCCGCCCGCCACGCCCATGGCGCCTATGAGCACCACGAGCGAGAGCAGCCATCTGAGCGCGTTGCGCATTCACCCTCCCCTGTTTCAAAGCGGTCGCGGTGAACCTAGCGGCGCAACACACCTCCCGCCAGACCCAGTTGAATCGCTCAGCAGAGGATCCACCCGGTGGACCGGGTGACACCGGAGACAGAACCGCTGGCCCGGACGCAGCGGTTGAGCGCGTGCACGGTGATGGGCCCGGCGTACCGGGTGAACCATCCGGCGTCGACGACGGCCCGGCCGCCGCGCGGCTGGAGCGACACCCGCATGGACCGCCGCTTGCCGGGCTTCTTGGCGAGCGTCATGGCGCAGGCGTAGTGCCGCCCCTTGTAGATCCGCAGCTCTCCGGTGGAGAAGGTCACGGTCTTGGCCAGCCGTCCCGTACAGGTGGCGGCAGCGCGGGCCTGGGCGGGGTGGGCGCCGGAGTTCACCAGCGTCAGCACGGCGACGGCGACGACCACCGCGCCCAGGCGCAGGCCGGTCCGCCGCCGTGCCGTGGCCCTGCCGGCGCTTATCGTGCCCGTCACTGCGGCTCCCCGTGTCGCTTCGGTCCCGTACGTACATGCGTACGACGCGGGTGCGGTGTGCTTCGGTTGCGGGGTTTCCCCCACCCACCCGCCCTTTCCTGCGGGGCTCCGTCCCCGCGCCCCGTGCGGCGCAGTGGCGTGCCGTGGGCCCCGGGGGCCGACCGCCTCCCGCGGAACGCCGGCTCTTCCCCATCCACCGGCCCTGTTCCGGCGCAGGGGCTTCGCCCCCGCCCCTCTGCGGCGCGAAGCGCCGTCTCCGCACGCGGCGAAGTGCCGGAAACGGGGGGAGGGCGGTGGGAGGACGTCCGCCCGCGCCAAGGGCCACCCGCACGCACGGGCGGCCGTGCCGTGCCGTGCCCCGCAGGGCTACACCGTCGCCCGCGCGTCCGCGCCGAGAAACGTGCGCCAGAGGGCCGCGTACCGTCCCTCCCCTGCTGCGAGCTCCTCGTGCGTGCCGTCCTCCACCACCCGGCCGTGGTCCATCACCACGACCCGATCCGCGCGTGCCGCCGTGGTCAGCCGATGAGCCACCACCAGGGTGGTGCGGCGGCCGGTCAGCCGGTCGGTGGCCCGGTTGACCTGGGCCTCCGCGGCCAGATCGAGCGCGGCCGTGGCCTCGTCGAGGAGCAGCACATCGGGGTCCACCAGCTCCGCCCGCGCCAGCGCGATCAGCTGCCGCTGGCCGGCCGAGAGATTGCGGCCCCGCTCGGTGACCTCGTGCAGATAGCCGCCGTCCAGTGTGGCGATCATGTCGTGCGCACCGACGGCCCGCGCCGCCGCCTCCACCTCCGCGTCGGTCGCGTCCGGCCGCCCGTAGGCGATCGCGTCCCGGACGGTGCCCTCGAAGAGATACGCCTCCTGAGGCACGACGCCGAGCCTGCGCCGGTAGGCGGTCAGATCGAGGTCCCGCAGATCGACGCCGTCCGCCGTGACCCGGCCGCCCGTCGGGTCGTAGAACCGGGCGACCAGCTTGACGAGGGTCGACTTGCCCGCGCCGGTCTCGCCGACGAAGGCGACCGTCTGCCCGGCCGGGATGCGCAGATCGACCCCGCGGAGCGCCTCCTCGTCGTCCCCGTAGGCGAAGGAGACGTTCTCGAAGGCGATGTCGCCGCGCAGTGCGGACACGCCTCGCGGCCGGTCCTGCTCCGCGGTGGAGGTGGTCTCCGCGAGCAGCTGCTGGATGCGCCCGACCGACACCGATGCCTGCTGGTAGCCGTCGAAGACCTGCGACAGCTGCTGCACGGGCGCGAAGAACAGCTCGATGTAGAGCAGATAGGCCACCAGCGCGCCCGTCGAGAGGGTGCCCGCCTCCACCCGGCCCGCGCCGACGATCAGCACCGCCGCGGCCGCCGCGGCCGCCAGCAGCTGTACGAACGGGAAGTACACGGAGATCAGCCACTGGCCGCGCACCCGCGCCTGCCGGTAGGAGTCGCTGCCGGCCGTGTAGTGCGCATCGCCGTCCCGCTCGCGCCGGAAGGCCTGCACGATCCGCAGCCCGGAGACCGACTCCTGGAGGTCGGCGTTGACGACGCTGATGCGCTCTCGGGCCAGCTCGTACGCCTTGACGCTCTGCCGCCGGAAGAAGACGGTGCCGACGATCAGGACGGGCAGCGTCGCGAACACCGTCAGCGCCAGCTGCACGTCGATGACGACGAGCGCGACCATGATGCCGAAGAACGTGACGACCGAGACGAACGCGGTGACGAGCCCCGTCTGCAGGAAGGTGGACAACGCGTCCACATCCGTCGTCATCCGGGTCATGATGCGGCCGGCCAGCTCACGCTCGTAGAAGTCGAGACCGAGGCGCTGGAGCTGCGAGAAGATCTTCAGCCGGAGGGAGTAGAGGATGCGCTCCCCGGTGCGGCCGGTCTTGCGGGTCTCGCCGACCTGGGCGACCCACTGCACGGCCACGGTCGCCAGTCCGAGCGCGGCCGCCGTCCACACCGCGCCGAGCGCCAGCTCGGTGACGCCCTCGTCGATGCCGTACCGGATGAGCACCGGCAGCAGCAGACCCATGCCCGCGTCCACGGCCACCAGCGCCAGGCTGATCAGCAACGGCAGCCCGAAGCCGCGCAGCAGTCCGCGCAGCCCGCGGCCCTGCGCCGGGCGCACGGCCCGCTCCTCGTCGACGTCCGGGGTGTCGGCGGCGGGCGGCAGGGCCTCGACCTGGGCGAGCAGTTCGGGCGTCGCGCCGGGCGCGGCGGGCTCGGTGCGCGGGGCGTCCTCCCGCACCCACAGGCCGGGGGTGATGCCGCGTTCGGCGTCGTACTCGGCCTGCATCTCCTCCCGTACGGTGCGGTCCTCGGGGATCTCGACGGCGACGGCGTGCCCGGGCGAGACGCCGCCCAGCTCGTCGGGGTCGGTGAGCAGCCGCCGGTAGAGCGCGGAGCGCCGCTGGAGCTCCTCGTGGGTGCCGATGTCGGCGAGGCGGCCGCCGTCGAGGACGGCGATGCGGTCGGCGAGGCCGAGCGTGGAGCGCCGGTGGGCGATCAGCAGGGTGGTGCGTCCCGCCATGACCGAGCGCAGGGCTTCATGGATCTCGTGCTCGATGCGTGCGTCGACGGCGGAGGTGGCGTCGTCGAGGAGCAGCAGCCTGGGGTCGGTGAGGATGGCCCGGGCGAGGGCGATGCGCTGGCGCTGGCCGCCGGAGAGGGTCAGCCCGTGTTCGCCGACCTTGGTGGCGTAGCCGTGCGGCAGTTCGTCGATGAAGCGGTCCGCCTGGGCGGCGCGGGCGGCGGCCGCGATCTCGGCGTCGGTCGCGCCGGGCCTGCCGTAGGCGATGTTGGCGCGGACGGTGTCGGAGAACAGGAAGCTGTCCTCGGGAACGAGGCCGATGGCGGCGCGCAGCGAGTCGAGGGTCAGCTCGCGGACGTCGCGGCCGCCGACGAGGACCGCGCCTCGGCTGACGTCGTAGAAGCGGGGCAGCAGCAGGGAGACGGTGGACTTGCCGCTGCCGGAGGAGCCGACGACGGCGACGGTCTCGCCGGGTTCGATCCGCAGCGAGAAGCCGTCGAGGACGGGCCGGCCCTCTTCGTATCCGAAGGTGACGTCGTCGAACTCGACGCTCGCGGGCGCGTCGGCGGGCAGTTCCCTGACGCCGTCCATCAGGGTCGGCTCGGTGTCGATCAACTCCAGTACGCGCTCCACGCCCGCACGTGCCTGCTGGCCGACGGTGAGGACCACAGCGAGCATCCGGACGGGGCCGACGAGCTGCGCCAGATAGGCGGAGAAGGCGACGAAGGTGCCCAGGGTGATCTGTCCGCGGACGGCGAGCCAGCCGCCGAGGGCGAGCATGGCGACCTGGCCGAGGGCGGGGACGGCCTGCAGGGCCGGGGTGTAGCGGGAGTTCAGCCGGATGGTGCGCAGCCGTCCGGCGAACAGCCTGCGGCCGGCTTCGCGGAGCTTGGCGGTCTCCTGCTCCTCCTGGCCGAAGCCCTTGACGACGCGCACCCCGAGGACCGCGCCGTCGACGACGCCCGCGACGGCCGCCGCCTGGCTCTGCGCCCACCAGGTGGAGGGGTGCAGGCGGGTGCGGCTGTGCTTGGCGATGAACCACAGGGCGGGGCCGACGGCGAGGGCGACCAGGGTGAGCGGCACGGACAGCCACGCCATGATCACCAGGGAGACGAGGAAGAGGAGGATGTTCCCGACGGTCATCGGGAGCATGAAGAGCAGGCTCTGGATGAGCTGGAGGTCGGTGGTGGCGCGGCCGACGACCTGGCCGGTGGAGAGTTCGTCCTGCCGCCGTCCGTCGAGCCCGGTGATGGTCCGGTACATCTCGGTACGCAGATCGTGCTGCACGTCGAGGGCGAGACGGCCGCCGTAGTAGCGGCGTATGTACGTCAGGACGTACACCACGACTGCGGCGGCGAGGAGCAGCCCGGTCCAGACGGCGAGGGACCGGGTGCCGGCGCCGATCACATCGTCGATGACGACCTTGGTGATCAGCGGGACGAGGGCCATCACCGCCATGCCGACCAGGGAGGAACCGAGCGCGAGCACCACATTGCGCCGGTACCGCCAGGCGTAGCCGGTCAGTCGCCGTGCCCACCCTTGCTCTGCCGCCGCCACGTGATGCCTCCCCGGTTGTTCTGCTCTGCCGGAAGGCACCAACGCGGCGAGCTGCGTATTTCATCCCCGGACAGCGGCCGCAGTGCGAAGACCGGTCTCCGGACCTAGGCCGTCCGGCGGATCTTCCCCTCCCGCCCCTTCCCGTGACCGGGGGCACGCCCCGGGGCCCCTGTACGGCCCGGCCGTGTCCTCGGCCTCCCCTGGTTGCCGCCGGGGGCGGCCCCAGCCGGGTGGATTCGGCGCCGAATTCCGGCCGCGTCGGCGTTTGAGGCGCGGGGTCCGGGGGCGGAGCCCCCCCGCGTCGCGGGGTCCGGGGCGGAGCCCCCGGTTCGGGAAGGGGCGGGGAGGGAAAGGGCCGGCCGACACCGCCCAGGTCCGCCGGCCCGAGGAACCACGCTGTCAGTGTGGGCCGGCGGTGCGGCCGCCGCACGGTGAGCCGGTGCAGGCGGGTGATCCCCCTGCCCGGCCCCGCGGCGCGTCGGCTCAGAGGAGCCCCGCCCCCGTCGGCGCGTCGGCTCAGAGGCGCGTCGGCCCCGCGGCGCGTCGGCTCAGAGGCGCGTCGGCTCAGAGGTGCGTCGGCGCGAACATCCTCAGCGCCGCCGGGAGCACCACCACCGAAGGACCCGGCGTCCCCAGCGCCTTCGACAGGTCCTCCGTCAGCGACTCGGGCGTCGTCCGCAGCGCCGGGACCCCGAAGGACTCCGCGAGGGCGGCGAAGTCCGGGCGGGCCAGCTCCGTGGCCGTCGCCTCCCCGAAGGCGTCCGTCATGTACTCGCGCAGAATCCCGTATCCGCCGTCGTCCACGATCAGCCAGGTGACGTCGAAGCCGTACTGCCGGGCCGCGGCCAGTTCCGCGATCGAGTACATCGCGCCGCCGTCGCCGGAGACCGCGAGCACCGGCCGTGTGCGGTCCGCGGCCGCCGCGCCGAGGGCCGCCGGGAAGGCGTAGCCGAGGCCGCCCGCGCCCTGGGCGGAGTGCATGGTGTCAGGGCGGCGGGGGTCGAAGGCGGACCACGCCCAGTAGGCGAGGATCGTCATGTCCCAGAAGCTGGGTGACTCGTCCGGCAGCGCCTCCCGTACGGAGGACAGCACCTGCTGCTCCAGGGCGAGCTCCTGGGAGGCGATCCGTTCACGCACCCGTGCGAGGACGTCCCGCACTCGTTCCTCCGCGCCGGAGTCCGCCCGATCGCGCACCGCCTCCAGCAGGGCGGACAGCCCGAGCCGCGCGTCCGCGTGGATGCCGAGCGCGGGGTGGTTGGACTCCAGCTTGCCGAGGTCCGCCTCGATCTGAATCACCCGGCCGCGCGGGGCGAACGTGTGGTAGTTGGACGAGAGTTCGCCGAGTCCGGAGCCGACGACCAGCAGGACGTCCGCGTCTTCGAGGAAGTCGGTGGTGTGCCGGTCCTCCAGCCAGGACTGGAGGGACAGCGGGTGTTCCCAGGGGAACGCGCCCTTGCCGCCGAAGGTGGTGACGACCGGCGCGTTCAGCTTCTCGGCGAGCGCGCGCAGCTTGCCGGAGGCGTCGGCGCGTACGACTCCGCCACCCGCGATGACGGCGGGCCGCTCGGCCGTGGACAGCAGATCGGCGGCGACGGCGGTCAGTTCGGGCCGCGGCACGATGTCGTGCGGGGTGGCGTCCACGGCGGTGACGACCGGCAGGGCGGTGGGCGCGAGGAGCACGTCCTGCGGGATCTCCACCCACACCGGTCCGTGCGGCGCGGTCAGCGCCGACTCCCAGGCCGCGGCGATCGCGGACGGGATCTGCGAGGCGGTGCGCACGGTGTGCACGGACTTCACGATGTCGCGGAACGACGCCTGCTGGTCGCGCAGTTCGTGCAGATAGCCGTGGCGGCCGCCGCCGAGTCCGGCGGTCGGCACCTGGCTGCCGACGGCCAGGACGGGCGCGGACGCCGCGGACGCCTCCTGGAGCGCGGCCAGCGACATCAGCGCGCCGGGCCCGGTGGACAGCAGCAGCGGCGCGGCCTCGCCGGTGATGCGCCCGTACGCGTCCGCCGCGAAGCCGGCGTTGTTCTCCATGCGCAGGCCGACGTAGGTCAGGGCGGAGCGGCGCAGCGCGTCGAACATGCCGAGCGCGTGCTGCCCGGGCAGGCCGAAGACGGTGGTCGCGCCGAGCCCCTGGAGGGTCTCGACGACGAGGTCGCCGCCGTTGCGGACCATGGACGCGCGGCGCTCTGCGCCTACTTGAGGGGTGGTGGCCGGGCGACGGGTGGGCGGGTTCAGCGCGGCCTCGGTCTGCGCGGGGGTCGGCCGCAGTACGAGGTCGTGGTCGTGGGTCACTTGCCGCGCGCCTGCGCGATCTGACGGGACATGATCGTGGTCAGCTCGTAGGCGGTGTGGGACGCGGCGACCGAGGTGATCTCGGCGTGGTCGTAGGCGGGGGCGACCTCGACGACGTCGGCGGAGACCAGGTTGCAGGAGGCGAGGCCGCGCAGGATCTCCAGCAGCTCGCGCGAGGTCATGCCGCCGGCTTCGGGGGTTCCGGTGCCGGGGGCGTGCGCCGGGTCGAGGCAGTCGATGTCGATGGAGATGTACAGCGGGCGGTCGCCGATGCGCTGGCGCAGCTGGTCGGCGACCTCGTCAGCGCCACGGCGGTAGACGTCGGAGGAGGTGACGATGCCGAAGCCCATCTTCTCGTCGTCTGTCAGGTCCTGCTTGCCGTAGAGCGGGCCGCGGATACCGACGTGGGAGAGCGCCTCGGTGTCGAGGATGCCCTCCTCGACGGCCCGGCGGAACGGGGTGCCGTGGGTGTACTCGGCGCCGAAGTAGGTGTCCCAGGTGTCCAGATGGGCGTCGAAGTGGAGCAGCGCGACGGGGCCGTGCTTCTTGGCGACCGAGCGGAGCAACGGCAGCGCGATGGTGTGGTCGCCGCCGAGGGTCATCATGCGGGCGCCGGTGCCGAGGAGGTCGTCGGCGGCGGCCTCGATGGTCTCGACCGCCTCGTTGATGTTGAACGGGTTGGCGGCGATGTCACCCGCGTCCGCGACCTGGGCGAGTGCGAAGGGCGAGGCGTCCTGCGCCGGGTTGTACGGCCGCAGCAGCCTCGACGCCTCACGGATGGCGTTGCCGCCGAAGCGCGCGCCGGGACGGTACGAGACCCCGGCGTCGAAGGGCACGCCGACGACGGCGACATCGGTGGCGCCGACCTCGTCGAGCCGTGGCAGCCGGGCGAACGTCGCGGGTCCTGCGTACCGCGGGATGCGGGACGAGTCGATGGGGCCGCGCGGCGTCTCGTTGCTGCTCATGACCATGCCTTCTTCCTGCGCTTCTATGGACGCGGCGGCTCTGTGCGGGGACATCCGCCCGTACCCGCGGCCGTCGGTTCGCCTCGACGATAGGTAGCCAAAAAGCGACTATGAAGTGTACGTTTCCTCCATCTCTGAAGACGATTATGGATAGAACGTCCACCATGCCGGATCCCATCGCTCACTCCACGGCACCAGCCACCCCACCGACCCCACCCGTCCCACTGACCGCGCTGCTGACCCGTGAGGACCTCGGTCTGCGGCTGGTCGCGGGCGCCCCCCACCCCGAGGACGTGGTCATCCAGTGGGTGCACACCTCGGAGATGGCCGATCCGTACCCGTATCTGCTCGGCGGCGAGCTGCTCCTGACGGCCGGCGTCCTGCTGAGGGACCCCGAGACGTACGCCGCCCGGGTCGTCGAGGCGGGCGGCGCGGCGATCGGCTTCGGGGTGACGCCGGTGCACGACACCGTCCCGGAGACCCTCGTCGCGGCGTGCGAACGGCACGGGCTGCCGCTGATCGAGGTGGAGCCGCGGACCCCGTTCACGGCGATCGCCCGCGCGGTATGGCGGCTCATGGCCCAGGCCCGCCTGCACGAGGTGCGCCGGGTGAGCGAGGCCCAGCAGGGCCTTGCCGGCGCGGCGGCCCGCCCGGACCCGGTTCCCGCGGTACTCAACCAGCTGGCCTCCCGCCTCACCGGCTGGGCGGTCCTGCTGGCACCCGACGGCACGGCCGTCCGGATGGCCGGATGGGCGCCCTCACAGGAGGCCCGCGAGGCCCTCGGGCGACTGGCGCGGATTGTGAGCCCTCAGGCGGCGGACGAGGAGGGGGAGGACGGCGTGTCCGCGGTGACGGCCGCGGGGCCGGCTGCCCGAACGCCGAGGGCCGGGGCGGAACACCGGACACCGGCCCCCGCAAAGGACACGAGGACCGCACGCCAGGGCGGCAACGCAGGACGGCTGCCCGCCCACGCCGGAGCACAGTCGCCGAAGGCCGTCCGTCAGGCCGCCCCCGCTGAGGGCGCCGGAGCCGCGCGACGCGCGCCTGCCTCAGCCACCGACTTCGTCGGCGACACTCAGCTCTCGGCACACGCCCTCGGCGGCGAGGGCCTCGTCCTGGGGATCGCCACAGAGGGCCGGGAACCCGGCAACCACACGATCACGGGCGTCGCCGTCGTCCTGCTGTCCCTGCTCACGGCCCCGCACCGGGGAGCCGACGCGACCGGGCGGACCGCCGCGCTGGTGCGGCTGCTGCTCGGAGCCGACCCCGCCGATGTGGCGCCGGCAGTGGGTCCGGGGCCCTGGACCGTGGTGCACGCCGGCCGGCCGGGTGGGCCCGACCGGCTCGCCGCGTCGGCCCTGGGCGCGGCACTGGGCAGCGCGCTGGTGGACGCGGACGGCGAGACCGTACGAATCCTGCTCTCCGGCGACCGGCAGGTCGAGCCGCAGCCGGGCTGGGTCCTGGGCGTGAGTGCCCCGGTCGAACCGGCGGGGATGGCCGCCGCAGACACCGCTGCCCGGCGGGCCCTGCGCCGGGCCGAGGCGATCCGGGTCCCGCTCGCCCGCCAGCGCGACGCGGGCCTCAGCGAGCTGATCGCGCCCGACGAGGCCACGGTCCACGCCCGCACCCTGCTCGCCCCGATCGCGGACTCCCCCGCCCTCACCGAGACCCTGCGCGTCTGGCTCTCCCTGCACGGCAGCTGGGACCGCACGGCGGTGGCCCTGGGCGTCCACCGCAACACCGTCCGCCAGCGGATGGCGCGCTGCGCGACGCTCCTGGGCGTGGACCTGGACGACGCGGACCAGCGGATGGAGCTGTGGTTCGCGCTGCGGCACCTGTGACGCCGCCACCCCCGCCTCCATGTTGCCGGGCCGGCGCACGACACCTCAGACCCCGCGACGGTCAGGCGGGCAGCCCGCCGCGCGCGATGATGTCCGCGTACCAGCGGGCGCTGTCCTTGAGGGTGCGCCGCTGTGTCGCGAAGTCCACGTGGACGATGCCGAAGCGCTTGCTGTAGCCGTACGCCCACTCGAAGTTGTCGAGCAGGGACCACAGGAAGTAGCCCCGCACATCGGCCCCGTCCGCGAGCGCCCGGTGCACCGCCGTCAGATGCGCGTGCAGGTACTCCACCCGCTCGGGGTCCTTCACCGCGCCTGACGGGTCGGCGTAGTCGTCGTAGGCCGCGCCGTTCTCCGTGATCAGCAGCGGCACTCCGGGCAGGTCGTCGCGAAGCCGCACCAGCAGCTCGTACAGTCCGCCGGCGTCCACCGGCCAGTTCATCGCCGTGCGCGGGCCGGGGGCCGGCAGGAAGCTCACGTGTCCCTCGGCGCCCGCCCACGGCGACGACGGGGACGAGGACGAGGACGGGGACGAGGACGGGGAAGCGGCGGCGACCACGGTGGGCGAGTAGTAGTTGATCCCGAGCGAGTCGATCGGGGCCGCCGTGACGTCCAGATCCCCGTCGAGGACGAACGACCAGTCCGTGACCGGGGCCGTGTCATGGATCAGGTCCTCGGGCAGTCGGCCGCGGAAGACCGGGTCGAGGAAGATCCGGTTGCCGACGGCGTCGATCCTGCGCGCCGCGTCCAGGTCCTCGGGAGCGTTTGAACGGGGGCGCACGGCATGGAGGTTGAGGGTAAGCGAGATCTCGGCAGCGGGCGCCGTGCCGCGCAGTTGCCCGACCGCCAGCCCGTGCGCCAGGTTGAAGTGGTGCGCAGCGCGCAGAGAGGCGATTGCGCTCGTGCGGCCGGGGGCGTGCTCCCCGTTGCCGTAGCCGAGGAAAGCGGCGCACCACGGCTCGTTCAGTGTGGTCCAGGTCGCCACCCGGTCGCCCAGCGCCTCGGCCATGATGGCCGCGTACTCGCCGAACCGGTACGCCGTGTCGCGCTCCGGCCAGCCGCCCGCGTCCTCCAGTTCCTGCGGCAGGTCCCAGTGGTAGAGCGTGGCCACCGGCCGGATGCCGGCCTCGAGCAGTTCGTCGACCAGCCGCCGGTAGAAGTCCAGGCCCTTCTGCACGGCGGGTCCGCGTCCGGTGGGCTGCACCCGGGGCCAGGCGATCGAGAAGCGGTAGTCGGTGACGCCGAGCCGCCGCATCAGGCCGATGTCCTCGCTCACCCGGTGGTAGTGGTCGGCGGCGACGTCCCCGGTGTCGCCGTTGCGGACCCTGCCCGGGGTGCGGCTGAAGGTGTCCCAGATCGACGGGGTGCGGCCGTCCTCGGAGGCGGCTCCCTCGATCTGGTACGCCGCGGTGGCCGTGCCCCAGCGGAAGCCTGTCGGGAACCGGAGCGTGGTCGTGGCGGGGCGTGCGTCGAGCGCGGTCATGAGGATGGGACTCCCAGGAGTGAGACGTTGCTGCGGGGAACGGGTGGGTGAGGGTCAGCCCTTGACCGCGCCCTGCATGATGCCGCCGACGATCTGCCGGCCCAGAAGGCCGAAAACCAGCAGCACCGGCAGGGTGCCGAGCAGGGTGCCCGCCATGATCACGGATTGGTCGTGGACGTAGCCGCCGCCGAGCTGGCGCAGTGCGACCTGGACGGTCGGCTCGGACGAGGTGAGGGCGACGATCGGCCAGAAGAAGTCGTTCCAGGCCGTCATGAAGGTCAGCAGGCCCAGCACGGCCATCCCGGGCCGGGCGACGGGCACCACGATCGACCAGAAGATCCGGGCCGTCGAGGCGCCGTCGACACGGGCCGCCTCGATCAGTTCGTCCGGGAGTGACTGCACGAGGTACTGCCGCATGAAGAACACCCCGAACGCGGAGACCAGGCCCGGCAGGATCACCGCCTGCAGCTGGTTCACCCACTGCAGCTCCGCGATCAGCATGAACAGCGGGATCACGCCCAGCTGCGGCGGGATCATCATCGTCCCGACTGTGATGCCCAGCAGCGCGCCCCGGCCCCGGAAGCGGAGCTTGGCGAAGGCGAAGCCGGCGAGCGTGCAGCACAGCACGGTGCCGACGGTGATCGAGCCGGACACGATGAACGAGTTCACCAGGGCTTTGCCGATGTC
Source organism: Streptomyces chengmaiensis (assembly GCF_029846775.1). Lineage (NCBI taxonomy): Bacteria > Bacillati > Actinomycetota > Actinomycetes > Kitasatosporales > Streptomycetaceae > Streptomyces > Streptomyces chengmaiensis. Next base: position 40,125 of record NZ_JARWBG010000030.1, on the reverse strand, counting down.
GGCCTCCTCCATCACCGCCTCGAAGTTGCGGATCAGATCGGAGCCGGGCAGCAGCGCCGGCGGCACCTGCGCCAGATCGGCGTTGGAACGGCTGGCCGCGACGACCGTCCAGTAGAACGGGAAGGCGGAGACCAGCACAGCTGCGGTCAGAATGGCGTAGGCGAGTTTTCCGCCCCGCATCGTGCGTCCCGCCCGGGAGCGGCCGCGACGCTTCCGGGCGGCGGGCCGGTCGGCGGCCGGGCGCTTGACCGGGGGTTCGGCGAGTACGGTCATCGGCCGGCCTCCTTGTGGGAACGGCGGCGCGCGACCAGGGCGTTGACTCCGACGAGCACCAGGATCAGCAGGAACATCAACCAGGCGATGGCGGCGGCCCGGCCCAGGTGGAAGAAGCCCCAGCCCTGCTCGTACATGTAGAGCCCGAGGGTCTGGTACTGGTGCGAGATGCCGCCGGACACCGACCCCTCGTAGAGCAGCGGCTCGCCGAACAGCTGGGTCGCGCCGATCGTCGACACGATGACCGTGAAGACGATCGTGGGCCGCAGACCGGGCAGCGTGACATGGAAGAACTGCCGCCACCTCGACGCACCGTCCATCTCGGCCGCCTCGTACAGCTCGCTCGGGATGGACTGCATACCCGCCAGATAGATCAGGGCGTTGTATCCGGTCCAGCGCCAGATGACGATGGAGGACACCGCGATCTGAGAGGCCACCGTGCCGGTCTGCCAGTCGACGGGACCGACGCCGACGAGCCCGAGGCAGAAGTTGACCAGGCCGAAGTCGCGGCCGAAGAGCTGGGCGAAGACCAGGGTGGCTGCGGCGACCGAGGTCGCATAGGGCAGCAGCATCGCGGTGCGCAGGAAGGTGCGGCCGCGCAGACGGTAGTTGAGCAGGTGCGCAAGCCCGAGGGCCATCACCAGCTGCGGCACGGTGGAGAGCACTCCGATGGTGAACGTGTTGCGCAGCGAGGTCCAGAAGAACTCGTCGCTCAGCAGCGCGGTGTAGTTGTCCAGGCCCCGCCACTCCATGTCACCGGGGGTCTGGAGCTCGACCCGGTACAGCGACACGAACGCCGTGTAGATCAACGGGAAGAGCCCGAAGGCGGCGAACAGAGTGAAGAACGGGGCGATGTAGGCGTACGGGGAGACCTTCTGCCACGCCCGCCGGAGAGTCGGTGCGCGGGGTGGCGAGATCTGCTTCGCGGATGCGGCCAGGGTCACGGTGCGGCCCTTCGGGGTGAGTCGGTACCGGGGCGGGGCGAGCCTTGGGGCCGGTCCGGGCGGGACCGCCCGGACCGCGGACCGGCCCCAAGGCGCCGGGTCAGCCGATGGTGTTGGCGACGCCCTTCCGGGCGTTCGACCACGCCTTGTCGGGCGCCGTGCCCTTGCGCTCGACCTCGCTCAGGGCGTTGGTGATCTGCTGGGCGACGTTCTGATCGTGGACGCCGAGCACCTGGACGGGGGCCGCCTTGGCCGCCTCGCCGAAGATCCTGCCGATCGGCGCGCCGTTGAAGTAGAGGTCCGTCGCGTCGGCGACCTGCTCGATCGCGCCCGTCGAGGACGGGAAGTTGCCCTGCTTCTGGAAGAGCTTGGCCTGTTGCTCGGGGGCGGTGAGCCACTTGACCAGCTCGTAGGCCTCCTTCTTGTTCTTCGCCGCCTTGGGCACCGCGAGGTACGAGCCTCCCCAGTTGCCTGCGCCGCCGGGCAGCGCGGCGATGTCCCACTTGCCCTTGCCCGCGTCACCGGCCTGGCCCTTGATGTAGCCGAGCATCCAGGCGGGGCAGGGGATGGTGGCGAAGGAACCGGCTGCGAACGCCTGGTTCCACTGCGGGGACCACTGGTCCAGCTTGGCGCTCAGTCCGCTCCGCGCCGCCTCGACCGAGGTGTCCCAGGCGGTCTTCAGTGCCGGGTTGGTCTCCCAGATGAGCTTGCCGGAGGCGTCGTAGTAACGTTCCTTCTCCTGCCCGATCATGATCGAGTAGAGGCTGCCGACGCTGTCGATCCAGGCGCTCTTGGCCGGGGCCTTCTCCTTGTACTTCTTGCCGAGCTCCAGGTAGCCGTCCCAGGTCGACCACTTCGTCGCGAGTTCCTCGCGGTCGGTGGGCAGCCCCGCCTGCCGGAGGAGGTCGCTGCGATAGCACATGGCCTCGGGGCCGACGTCCGTGCCGAGGCCGAGGACCGCGCCGTTGCCTGCTGTGGCGGCCGCCCACTTGGCCTCGGCGAACTGGCTCTTGAGCTCGTCGGCGCCGTACTTCCTCAGATCCTCGAACCTGTCGGCCTGCTGCTGGGTGACGGACGCGATCCGGCCGACCTCGATGCCCTGGACGTCGGCGAGGCCGCCGCCGCCGGCGAGCCGGGTCTGGAGCGACTTCCAGTAGTCGGCCTCGTCCTCGGTGTCGGTCTGCTTGATCGTGACACCCGGGTTGAGCTTCTCGTACTCCGCGTAGAGTCCGGCCTCCTTGTAGCCGAAGGAGCCGAACAGGTCGACGGTGATGGTGACTTTTCCGCCTGCGCTGTCGGACGCCTCGTCCGACGGGCCTCCGCAGGCGGCAAGCAGGGTCCCGGCGAGCACGACCGCACCCAATCGGACGGTTGCCCTCCTAGCGGCTCGGGCGATGGGCATGGAAGCCTCCCTTGGCTTCGGGGTGGAGCGAGAGCCGTGAGAGCGCTCTCAAGCTGCGGATGGAGCGTGCCCGCCCGGCGCACCCTCCGTCAAGACTCGAAGACATAACGGGTTGGACTCATCCCCAAGTCCCCGCCTGTGTCCCAGCTATTGACACCAGGTTTCAGGAGTCTTACGTTTCCAGCCAATCTGAGAGCGCTCTCGGACATGTCCGACCGTGATGAGTCACCCCCCTCCCGTGATGAGTCACCCCTCCCCTGACGAGTCACCCCTCCCCTGACGAGTCGCTCCCATCCCGACCGTTCGGTCTTCCTGCCGCATCGACCGTGACGAGTCGCCCCCTGTCCGTCGTGAAGCCACGAGGTGCCATTCATGCCAGCCCCCCGCAGACGACCGGCCGCCGTGCTGGTCCTGGCCACCGCCCTGGCCGCAGCCGGCCTCGTTCCGGCCGCGTCCCCGGCCGCCGCCGCCACTGTTCCTGTAGGTTCCGGCAGTTACTCCGACTCCCGCCCCGCCGGCACGTCCGGCCCCACCACCAACACCGGTACGCCGGTCACCCCCAAGGTCACCGCAGCCGCGCAGGGCAAGCCCGTGCCCACCAACGACTGGTGGTCCTCCCTCGCCTTCCAGCGCTACGGCGACAACCCGTACTCGACCCCGATGTACGGCCATCCACTCACCTACCAGGCCGTCTCCGGCGGACTGGAGATCGGCTACCCGACGACCCCCGCGATCGTCGGCGACGGCCGCCAGTACGAGTACGCCCACAAGGGCGACCTCACCCTCGGCCTCACCGGGCTCAACTCTCCCGACACCAAGGCCGACGCATGGTCCGACTGGACCGTCACGCCGTACTGGTCCGACGGCGCCCGCACCCTGCGCACCACGATCGGCCACGGCATGCCGTTCGTGTACGCCACGGGCACCGGCGGCGACGCCCAGATCACCACGACCGCCGCCCCCACCGTCTTCGCCGACCAGGGCAACGTCCTCGGCATCACGGTCTCCGGCCACCACTACGCGCTGTTCGCGCCGAGCGGCAGCGACTGGAACGTCTCCGGCAAGACGATCAGCGCCGGCCTCGGCGGCAAGGACTACTTCTCACTCGCCGTGCTCCCCTCTGCCGACGCCCTCGCGACGTACCGGAAGTACGCGTACAGCTTTGTCACCGGCTCCACCGTGGACTGGAGCTACACCGGCGGCACGGTACGGGCCACGTACACGCTCTCCACCGAGGCCAAGGAGGGCGCCGAACGCGCCACGCTCCAGGCGCTCTACCGCCACCAGTGGCTCAACACGACGGACGCCCTCACCCCGTACACCTATGTCTCACCGCGCGGCACCATGAAGGTCCGCGAGTCGGCCTCCTTCACCACCGCGCAGAAGGCGTCCGCCGTACTGCCGGGGCTCCCGCGGTCCGGCGGCGTCGACACCGCCCGGCTGCGCACCTACCTGAGCGAGGTCGCCGACTCCCCCGACCCGTTCTCCGGCGCCGTCGACACCTACTGGACGGGCAAGGCGCTCGGCAGGCTCGCGCAGCTGGTGCCGCTGGCCGACCAGATCGGCGAGGGCGCGATCCGCGACAAGCTCCTCGGGCTGATCAAGGGGCGCCTCCAGGAGTGGTTCACCGCCGGCGGCGCCAACGAGTTCTCCTACGACCCGGCCTGGAAGGCCCTCACCGGCTACCCCGCGTCCTACGGCAGCGACACCGAGCTCAACGACCACCACTTCCACTACGGCTACTACGTCTACGCAGCCGCGATCGTCGCCCAGTACGACCAGACCTGGGCCGCGGACTCCGCCTGGGGCGGCATGGTGAAGACCCTGATCCGCGACACCGCCAACCCGAGCCGCACCGACAGCGCGTTCCCCTTCCTGCGCGGCTTCGACGTCTACGCCGGCCACAGCTGGGCCTCCGGACACCAGGGCTTCGCCGCGGGCAACAACCAGGAGTCGTCGTCGGAGTCGACCAACCTCAGCGCGGCACTCGTGCTGTGGGGCTCGGCCACCGGTGACAACACCCTGCGTGACCTCGGCGCCTATCTGCTCACCACGGAGGCGGAGTCGATCGCCCAGTACTGGTTCGACGCCGACGAGCAGGTCTTCCCCTCCTCCTTCGGACACGACACGGCCGGCATGGTCTGGGGCAGCGGCGCCGCCTACGCCACCTGGTGGACCGCCAACCCCGAGGAGATCCACGGCATCAACGTCCTGCCCGTGACCGGCGGCTCGCTTCACCTTGGCGGTGAGAAGGCGGCGATCCGGCGCAACATCGCCGAGATGGAACGCGAGAACGGCGGTCCGGCCGTCGAATGGCGCGACATCCTCTGGGAGTTCCAGTCCTTCGCCGATCCCCATCTCGCCAAGTCCAAGTGGGACGCGGGCAACGCCTCCTACACACCCGAGCGGGGGGAGTCCAAGGCCCACACGTACCACTGGATCAGCACCCTCGACACACTCGGCGCCCCCGACACCGGCGTCACCGGCTCCATCCCCACCTCCGCCGTCTTCACCAAGGGCACGGTGCGGACCTACGCCGCGCACAACCACGGCCCCGCCGCACGCACCGTGACGTTCTCCGACGGCAAGACCCTGACCGTGCCCGCCCGTTCGACGGCCACGGGCACCGGAACCAGCGGCGACCCGGACCCCGGTCCGCCGACCGGGAACACCTTCCAGCTGCGCTCCGACGGCACCCTGACCACGGCGACGGGCGGCGCCGCGGGAAGCGACACGATCGCCTCGGCCGACGGCGCCAACCATGACGGCACCCCGTACCAGCCGCTCGTCTACGAGATCCGCGGCGTCAACGGCGCCTACACCCCCGGTGGGTCCACGGCGTTCCGTCTCCAGCTGGACGCGGGCGCCGCGGTCGGCCTCGGCCAGCAGGCCAGGATCAGCTACGACCTCACCGGGGACGGCAGCTTCGACCGCGTCGAGACCTACAACTACTTCGCGACCGACCCGGTCAACGGGTGGGAGGAGTACGCCCAGTCACGCGGCCTGAAGTCGGCCACCGGCAGCCTCGACAACATGACCGGCGGAACCGTCCGGCTGGAGGTGTGGAGCGCCATCGGCAGCCAGGAGTCCGAGCTCCAGACGGGTACGGACAAGTCCGTGCTGGTCATCCCCTACAGCTGAGCGGGCCCCTGTCCGGGCCGGCTGTCCGGGCCGGCGGCGTACCGCACGACCTCCCACAGGAAACACGGCGGGCATCGGAGATCAGGCCGATGCCCGCCGTACCAGTGCCGTAGGGGTGATCACCGACGCGGGCACCGGACCGCCGGTCCCGTCCAGCAGCCGCATCAGCAGCTTCACCATCAGCCGGCCCGTGCCCTCGATGTCCTGGTGCACGGTGGTCAGCGCCGGATCCGTCGACCGGACCACCGACGCCAGGTCGTCGAAACCGACCACCGCCACGTCCTCGGGAACGCGCACGCCCCGCTCCCGCAGGGTCCGCAGCGCGCCGGACGCCATCAGGTCGTTGGCGACGAATACGGCGTCGAGGTCCGGGCGCCGGTCCAGCAGTTCGGCCATCGCCCGGGCGCCGCTCTCCTCGGTGAAGTCGCCCTGGGACATCAGAGCCGGGTCGGCGTCCATCATTACGTCGTGGTAGCCGTCGACACGGTCCAGCGCGGCCATCAGATCCCGCGGGCCCGCGATGTGCGCGATGTGGCGGCGCCCCAGCGAGACAAGATGCCGTACGGCCTCACGGGCGCCGCCGCGGTTGTCGGAGTCGACATAGGGCACGGCGAGTCTCTGCCCCGCCTCCGACCGGCCGCCGAACACGGTCGGGATCCGGGCGCGCGCGATCAGGGCGGGCAGCTCGTCGTCGTTGTGCAGGGAGAAGGCGAGCGTGCCGTCGACGTGCCCGCCGCCGAGATAGCGTGCGATCCGGTCGTGGTCGCCCGGGCCCTCGACCCACAGCAGGACGAGCTGCGAGTCGTGTGCGGTCAGCTCGCGGCTGATGCCTCGCACCTGCTGCTCGAAGAACGGGTCGGAGAAGATCCGGAACTCCGGCTCCGCGATGATCACGGCGACCGCGCCGCTGCGCCGGGTCACCAGCGTGCGCGCGGCGTGGTTGGGCACATAGCCCAGCTCCTCGACCGCCTGGCGCACCTTGTCGACCAGCGGGGCCCGCACGCCCACGCCGCCGTTCACCACCCGGGAGGCCGTGGCGCGGGAGACGCCGGCTCGGGCGGCGACGGCTTCCAGCGTGGGGCGGGACGCCCCCGTGGTCTGCTCGGGCAAGGCGAACACTCCTCGTCTTCATCCGCGGCCTGATCCGCGCCGCTGGTCCGACGCGGACCAGGATAGACGCTGCGCCCCCTGCACTGAGAGCGCTCCCATGAATACCAGACGAGGAGGCGCCGCTGATTGCGGGGCCCTTCACAGCCCGCAGTGTGCGCGCGCCCGGATCTTGCCGCGCGTGCTCTTCCTCACTCCGCACCCCGACTCTGGACAGACGTGCGAACCGCCCGGTAACTTGTGCTGAGCAAGCGCTTAGACATAGTGAAGCTCCAGGGACCACCACGAGGAGGCGTCCGTGCGCCGGACCGTATTCAACGAGGACCACGAAGCGTTCCGGGAGACCATCCGCGCCTTCATCGAGGCCGAGGTCGCGCCCGTCTACGACGAGTGGTACGCGGCGGGACAGGCCCCCCGCGACTTCTACTACAAGCTCGGCGAGCTGGGGATCTTCGGCATCAACGTCCCCGAGGAGTTCGGCGGCGCGGGTCTGGACACCCACAAGTTCGAGGCCGTGCTGTACGAGGAGACCGCCCGCGCGGGCGTCAACTTCGGCGGCTCCGGCGTGCATGTGCTGCTCGCCCTGCCGTACATCAAGATGCTGGCCTCCGACGAGCAGAAGAAGCGCTACCTGCCGAAGTTCGTCACCGGCGAGGAGATGTGGGCGCTGGCGATGACCGAGCCGGGCACCGGCTCCGACGTCGCGGGCATGAAGACCACCGCCAAGCTGAGCGAGGACGGCTCGCACTACGTCCTCAACGGCGCCAAGACCTTCATCACCGGCGGCGTGCACGCCGACCGCGTCATCGTCTGCGCCCGCACGGCCGCCCCCACGGCCGAGGACCGCCGCTTTGGCATCTCCCTCTTCTCCGTGGACACCAAGTCCGAGGGCTACTCCATCGGCCGCAAGCTGGACAAGCTCGGGCTGCGCACCTCCGACACCGCAGAGCTGGCCTTCGTCGACGTCAAGGTCCCCGTCGAGGACCTGCTCGGCGAGGAGAACAAGGGCTTCTACTACCTCGGCCAGAACCTGCCCTCCGAGCGCTGGGGCATCGCCTTCGGCGCGTACGCCCAGGCCAAGGCGGCCATCCGGTTCGCGCAGCAGTACGTGCAGGAGCGCACCGTCTTCGGCAAGCCGGTCGCGTCCTTCCAGAACACCAAGTTCGAGCTGGCCGCCTGCCAGGCGGAGGTGGACGCCGCCGAGGCGGTCGCCGACCGCGCCCTGGAGGCGCTGGACGAGGGTGAGCTGACCCCGGCCGAGGCCGCGTCCGCCAAGCTGTTCTGCACCGAGGTCGCGCACCGCGTGATCGACCGCTGCCTCCAGCTGCACGGCGGCTACGGCTATATGAACGAGTACCCGATCGCCCGTCTGTACGCGGACAACCGCGTCAACCGCATCTACGGCGGCACGAGCGAGGTCATGAAGTCCATCATCGCCAAGTCGATGGGCCTGTAAGCACAGGTGAGCGAAGCACTCGAGAGGCTCCTCGACCTGCTCGACCTGGAGCGGGTCGAGGAGAACATCTTCCGGGGCAGATCCCGTTCGGCGATCGTGCCCCGCGTGTTCGGCGGCCAGGTGGCGGCCCAGGCCCTGGTGGCCGCGGGCCGCACCGTCCCCGAGGACCGTACGGCGCACTCCCTCCACTCGTACTTCCTGCGCATGGGCGACCCGGGCGCGCCGATCGTCTACACCGTCGACCGCATCCGCGACGGCCGCTCCTTCACCACCCGCCGGGTCGTCGCCGTCCAGCACGGGCAGCCGATCTTCCATCTCTCCGCGTCCTTCCAGACGTACGAGGAGGGCCTGGAGCACCAGGCCCCGATGCCGTACGCACCGGACCCGGACACGCTGCCCGCGGCCGAGGAGGCGCTGCCGCGGTACGCGGACCGCTTCGTGGACCCGAGCGTCGCGGACCGGATGCTCAAGGCGCGGGCGGCGGTCGATCTGCGCTATGTGGACGAGCCGCCCTACGGCTCGGTGGGGCAGCCGCGCGAACCGCGCTCCCAGGTGTGGTTCCGCGCGAACGGAAAGCTCGCCGACGATCCGCTGCTGCACGTCTGCCTCGCCACGTACGTCTCCGACATGACGCTGCTCGACTCGGTCCTGCTGGCCCATGGTCGCGGCGGCTGGGCGGTCGGCGATGTGGTGGGCGCCTCGCTGGACCACGCGATGTGGTTCCACCGGCCCTTCCGGGCGGACGAGTGGCTGCTGTACGACCAGGAGTCCCCGTCCGCCTCGGGCGGCCGCGGCCTGGGCCAGGCCCGCATCTACACCCAGGACGGCCGGCTGGCGATCTCCGTCATCCAGGAGGGCGTGGTCCGCGTCCCGCGCGGCTGACCGCCTGAGGGGCCTGGCGCCTGGTGCGCGGCGTCCGCAGACGTCAGAGCAGGCCCGCCGCGTCCAGCAGATAGTCCGTCATCGGATCGTACGCCTGCGGGTCGAGGATGTGGTCGTCCAGCGGGACCGTCACCTGGAGGGCCCCCTCCGCCTCGCCGATGAAGAGCGCGGGGTCGTTGCAGTCCGCGTAGCCGACCGCGTCGATGCCGCGCTGCCCCGCGCAGCCCGCCCAGCCGTGGTCGGCGACCACGAGGTCGGGCAGCGGGCGGCCCGCGTGCTCCAGCCCGTCGAGGATCGCTGCCATGGGAGCCGGCGAGTGGGTGTGCCACAGGGTCGCGCCGCGCTCCAGCATCGCCACGTCCGCGAACTGGAAGACCATGCCCTCGTCCGCCGTCAGACCGCCCGGGATGCGCACGATCTCGCAGCCCGCGGCCCGCAGGGCGGCGGCCGTGCGCCGGTGGACGTCGAGCAGTCCGCCGGGGTGGCCGGTCGCGAACAGCACCCGTTCCCGCCCCGCGGCCGCCTTACGCAGCCGGGCGGCCAGCCGGTCCAGCGCGGCCGCGGTCAGCTCGGGATCGATGGTGTCCTGTCCGGCGCGGTGCCCGGGGTCGTCGTTGACCCCGCACCGCTCGGCCATCACGGCCAGCACGTCCTGCTCGTCGCTCCAGCGGTCGCCGAGTTCCAGACCCAGCCAGTAGTGCCGGTCGCCGTTGGCGAGCTGGCGGTAGTGGGAGAGGTTGTTCTCGCGGGGGGTGGCCACATCGCCGGCGATCCGGTGCTGGACGAGGTGGCCGACGAGGGCGGCGCGGCTGGGTATCGGCATGACTGCCATTGTGCCGTCACACGGACCGTGCGGAGGGCTCGTCCCGAACGCTGGACGGACTGTCCGGGCCGCTTCCGGAAGGACCGTTCGGGTGAACCGTCCGCGGGGCCAGTGCTCCGAACGCGCCGTGCGCCAGCCGCCGCAGCAGCGCCTCGGTGGCCGCGCGGCCCGGCTGCCCGCTGCCGTAGGAACCGAGGTGCGGGGTGGAGTTCAGCAGGCCGAACACCGCGTGCACGGCGGCCCTGGCCTGTGCTTCGGGCACCTCGGGGCAGATGTCGCGCACGGCGGCGACCCACAGCTCGACGTACTGCCGCTGGAGCTGGCGCACCTTCCTGCGGTCGGCGTCGCGGAGGCGGTCCAGCTCTCGGTCGTGCAGGGTGATGAGGGGGCGGTCGTCGAGCGCGAAGTCGATATGCCCGTCGATGAGCGAGGCGAGGACCGCCGCCGGATCGCCGTCGGCCTCGGCGACCCGGCGCCGCCCGCCGGTGAGCAGCCGTTCGCTGATGCCCACCAGCAGCTCCGCGAGCATCGCGTCCTTGCCCGCGAAGTGGCGGTAGAGGCCGGGGCCGCTGATGCCGACGGCCGCCCCTATCTCGTCGACGCCGACGCCGTGGAAGCCGCGCTCGGCGAAGAGCCGGGCGGCCTCCCTGAGGATCTGCTCGCGGCGGGTGGGGGCGGCGGTCCTGGTGCTCATGGGAATTCATTCTAGACAGGGCGGTTAGCGGTCGTTAACCTATGGGAAACAGGTTAACGCTCACTAACACAGAGCGCAGGTCGAGCAAGGGAGCTCGAGCGATGCAGCAGGCACCAGTGCTGGCGAGCGCCGCTGACCCGGCGTCTGAGGCCTGGCGGGCCAATGAGGCGGCGCACCGGGAGCTGGCCGAGGAGCTGCGCGGCAGACTGGCCGCCGCCCGTCTCGGCGGCGGCGAGAAGGCCCGCGCCCGGCACACCGCGCGCGGCAAGCTGCTGCCGCGCGACAGGGTCGACACCCTGCTGGACCCCGGCTCGCCGTTTCTGGAGCTCGCCCCGCTGGCGGCCGACGGCATGTACGGGGGCCAGGCGCCGGCCGCGGGGGTGGTCGCGGGGATCGGGCGGGTCAGCGGCCGGGAGGTCGTGGTCGTCGCCAATGACGCCACGGTCAAGGGCGGCACGTACTACCCGATGACGGTGAAGAAGCATCTGCGCGCCCAGGAGGTGGCGCTGGAGAACCGTCTGCCGTGCGTCTATCTGGTGGACTCCGGAGGCGCGTTCCTGCCCATGCAGGACGAGGTCTTCCCGGACCGCGAGCACTTCGGGCGGATCTTCTACAACCAGGCCCGGCTGTCCGGGGCCCGCATTCCGCAGATCGCCGCGGTGCTCGGATCCTGCACGGCGGGCGGCGCGTATGTCCCGGCGATGAGCGACGAGGCGGTGATCGTGCGCAATCAGGGCACGATCTTCCTCGGCGGCCCGCCGCTGGTGAAGGCCGCGACGGGCGAGGTCGTCACCGCCGAGGAGCTGGGCGGCGGCGAGGTCCACTCCCGTGTCTCCGGCGTCACGGACCATCTCGCGGAGGACGACGCGCACGCCCTGCGGATCGTGCGGAACATCGTGTCGACGCTCCCGGAGCGCGGCCCGCTGCCGTGGTCCGTCGAGCCCGTCGAGGAGCCGAAGGCCGATCCGCACGGGCTGTACGGCGCGGTGCCCGTGGACTCCCGCACCCCGTACGACGTGCGGGAGGCAGTCGCCCGGATCGTGGACGGCTCCCGGTTCGCCGAGTTCAAGGCGGAGTTCGGGACGACGCTGGTCACCGGCTTCGCCCGGATCCACGGCCACCCCGTCGGCGTCGTCGCCAACAACGGCATCCTGTTCGCCGAATCCGCCCAGAAGGGCGCGCACTTCATCGAGCTGTGCGACCAGCGCGGCATCCCCCTGCTGTTCCTGCAGAACATCTCCGGCTTCATGGTCGGCCGCGACTACGAGGCGGGCGGCATCGCCAAGCACGGCGCGAAGATGGTCACGGCCGTGGCGTGCACACGGGTGCCCAAGCTGACGGTCGTCATCGGCGGTTCATACGGCGCGGGGAACTACTCGATGTGCGGCCGGGCGTACTCACCGCGCTTTCTGTGGATGTGGCCCAACGCCAAGATCTCGGTCATGGGCGGTGAACAGGCCGCCTCCGTGCTGGCGACCGTCAAGCGCGACCAGCTCGAGGGCCGCGGCGAGGAGTGGTCCGCCGAGGAGGAGGACGCCTTCAAGGCCCCGATCCGGGAGCAGTACGAAACCCAGGGCAACGCCTACTACGCGACGGCGCGGCTCTGGGACGACGGAGTGATCGACCCCCTGGAGACCCGGCAGGTACTGGGTCTGGCCCTGACGGCCTGCGCCAACGCCCCCTTGGGCGAGCCGGGCTTCGGCGTCTTCCGGATGTGAAGCGGAGCGACCATGACGATGTTCGACACAGTCCTCGTCGCCAACCGGGGCGAGATCGCGGTGCGGGTCATCCGCACCCTGCGGACGCTGGGCGTGCGCTCCGTCGCCGTGTTCAGCGACGCCGACGCAGACGCACGCCATGTCCGGGAGGCGGACACGGCGGTGCGGATCGGGCCCGCGCCCGCGGCGGAGAGCTATCTGCGCATCGACCGGCTGCTGGACGCGGCCGCCCGCACGGGCGCGCAGGCGATCCACCCGGGCTATGGCTTCCTCGCGGAGAACGCGGCCTTCGCGCAGGCGTGCACGGACGCGGGGGTGGTGTTCATCGGCCCGCCCGCGTCGGCGATCTCCCTGATGGGTGACAAGATCCGCGCCAAGGAGACGGTGCGGGCGGCGGGCGTGCCCGTGGTGCCCGGCTCCTCCGGCAGCGGGCTCAGCGACGCCGAACTGGCCGCGGCGGCGCGGGAGATCGGCATGCCCGTGCTGCTGAAGCCCTCGGCGGGCGGCGGCGGCAAGGGCATGCGCCTGCTGCGTATTCCCGGGGGACAACCCCCGGACCCCCGGCACATCGAGTCCGCCATGCTGGACGAGATCGCGGCGGCGCGGCGCGAGGCGCGGGCGTCCTTCGGGGATGACACCCTCCTGGTGGAGCGGTGGATCGACCGGCCGCGGCATATCGAGATCCAGGTGCTGGCCGACGGCGTGGGGAACGTGGTCCACCTCGGCGAGCGCGAGTGCTCGCTGCAGCGCCGCCACCAGAAGATCATCGAGGAGGCCCCGTCCGTCCTGCTGGACGAGGAGACCCGTGCGGCGATGGGCGAGGCCGCGGTCTCGGCGGCCCGCTCCTGCGGGTATGTGGGCGCGGGGACGGTGGAGTTCATCGTCCCGGGCGGCGACCCGTCCTCGTACTACTTCATGGAGATGAACACCCGTCTCCAGGTCGAGCACCCGGTCACCGAGCTGATCACGGGCGTGGACCTGGTCGAGCAGCAGCTCCGCATCGCCGCGGGCGAGCCGCTCCCCTTCGCCCAGGAGGACATCGCCTTCACGGGCCACGCGATCGAGGCCCGCCTCTGCGCGGAGGACCCGGCCCGCGGCTTCCTGCCCTCCGGGGGCACGGTCCTCGCCCTCCACGAGCCCCAGGGCTGGGGGTCCCCCCTGCTCGAAGAGGTCGGGGGAGGCATCCGCACCGACTCGGGCCTTGCCCTGTCCACCGAGGTCTCCAGCCTCTACGACCCGATGTTGTCCAAGGTCATCGCCCACGCCCCCGACCGGCCCTCGGCCCTCCGCCGCCTCCGCGCGGCCCTGGCCGCCACGGTCACCCTCGGCGTCCCGACGAACGCCGGCTTCCTCCGCCGCCTTCTGGCCCACCCCTCCGTGGCCTCCGGCGACCTGGACACGGGCCTGGTGGAGCGCGAGGTGGACGGCCTGATCCCGGCCGGCGTTCCGGAGGAGGTCTACGCCGCCGCGGCCCTCCTCCACCATGCCGCCGCCCCCTCGGCGACGGGCGTCTGGGCGGACCCCTTCTCCGTCGCCACGGGCTGGCGCCTCGGCGGCGACCCCGCCTGGATCCCCCACTGGTTCCGCGTCCCGGGCCACGACCCGGTGCAGATCCGCACCCGCCGCCTCTCCGCGTCGACGACAGAGATCACCCGCCCCGTCGCCGGCGACGGCCCGGGACATCCGTCCCCCTCGCCCCGCGGAGCAGGCGCGGGCCCCGCCGCAGGGGTGTCCGGGGGCCTGCCCCCGGTTCGGGAGAGGGATGGGGAGGGGCACAGCTCCACCGCCCGGCTGGTGGAGGCCGCCCACGACGCCGTGACCCTCGAACTCGACGGCGTCACACACACGTTCACCCATGCCGTCTCCCCCGACGGCCGCTGGCTCGGCAGGGACGGCGACTCCTGGCATGTGCAGGATCACGACCCCGTCGAGGCGGCGCTCTCCGGCGCCGCGCGCGCCGGGGTGGACACGCTCGCCGCGCCGATGCCCGGCACGGTCACCGTCGTGAAGGTGGCCGTGGGCGACGAGGTCGAGGCCGGGCAGAGTCTGCTCGTCGTGGAGGCGATGAAGATGGAGCACGTCATCTCCGCCCCGCACGCCGGCACCGTCACCGAGCTGGACGTGACGCCCGGCACGACCGTCGCCATGGACCAGGTGCTGGCCGTGGTCGCTCCGAGTGAGGAGGACGCCTGATGACCACGCTGCCCATGACCGTCCCGGCCCCCGGCCTCCCCGCGCGCGTGCGCGTCCACGAGGTCGGGCCGCGCGACGGTCTGCAGAACGAGCAGACTGTCGTCCCGACCGAGGTCAAGGCGGAGTTCATCCGCCGGCTCGCGGCCGCCGGCCTGACCACCGTCGAGGCGACCAGCTTCGTCCATCCCAAGTGGGTGCCCCAGCTGGCCGACGCCGAGCAGCTCTACCCCCTCGTGTCCGGCCTGGACGCACGGCTCCCGGTCCTCGTGCCGAACGAGCGGGGCCTGGACCGGGCCCTCTCCCTGGGCGCCCGCCATGTCGCCGTGTTCGCCAGCGCCACCGAGTCCTTCGCCAAGGCCAACCTCAACCGCACCGTGGACGAGGCGCTCGCCATGTTCACCCCGGTCGTCGCCCGGGCCAGGGACGAGGGCCTGACCGTCCGCGGGTATCTGTCGATGTGCTTCGGCGACCCCTGGGAGGGCCCCGTCCCCCTGGAACAGGTCGTCCGCGTCTGCCGCGCCCTCGCCGGCATGGGCTGCGACGAGCTGAGCCTGGGCGACACCATCGGCGTGGCCACGCCGGGCCATGTCCAGGCGCTCATCGCCGCGCTGGGCGAAGCCGGGGTCCCGGCGAGCACCCTCGCCGTGCACTTCCACGACACCTACGGCCAGGCGCTCGCCAACACCCTCGCCGCGCTCCAGCAGGGGGTCACCACGGTGGACGCCTCCGCGGGCGGCCTCGGCGGCTGCCCCTACGCCAAGAGCGCCACCGGCAATCTCGCCACCGAAGACCTCGTGTGGATGCTCGACGGCCTCGGCGTCGAGACCGGGGTCGACCTCGGCCTACTCACCGCCACAAGCACCTGGATGGCCGACCGGCTGGGGCGGCCCAGCCCCTCCCGCACCGTCCGCGCCCTCTCCCACAAGGAGTGACCCCGATCATGACGCTTGACCACCGGCTGTCGCCGGAACACGAGGAACTGCGCCGCACCGTCGAGGAGTTCGCGCACGAAGTCGTCGCCCCGAAGATCGGCGACTACTACGAACGCCATGAGTTCCCCTATGAGATCGTCCGCGAGATGGGCCGCATGGGCCTGTTCGGGCTGCCCTTCCCCGAGGAGTACGGAGGCATGGGCGGCGACTATCTCGCGCTGGGCATCGCCCTGGAGGAGCTGGCCCGCGTGGACTCCTCTGTGGCGATCACCCTGGAGGCGGGCGTCTCCCTCGGGGCTATGCCGGTCTACCGCTTCGGCACAGAGGAGCAGAAGCAGCAGTGGCTGCCGCGGCTCTGCTCCGGCGAGATCCTGGGAGCGTTCGGGCTGACCGAGCCGGACTGCGGCTCGGATGCGGGCGGCACCAGGACGACGGCCGTCCGCGACGGCGACGAGTGGGTCGTCAACGGCTCCAAGTCCTTCATCACCAACTCGGGCACGGACATCACCGGGCTGGTCACCGTCACCGCGGTCACCGGCAGGACGGAGGACGGCCGCCCCCTGATCTCCTCGATCATCGTCCCGTCCGGCACCCCGGGCTTCACCGTCGCGGCCCCCTACTCCAAGGTCGGCTGGAACGCATCGGACACCCGCGAGCTGTCCTTCTCCGACGTCCGCGTCCCGGCGTCGAACCTGCTGGGCGAAGAGGGCCGGGGCTATGCCCAGTTCCTGCGCATCCTCGACGAGGGCCGGATCGCCATCGCGGCGCTGGCCACGGGCCTGGCCCAGGGCTGCGTCGACGAGTCGGTCGCCTACGCGAAGGAGCGTCACGCCTTCGGCCGCCCGATCGGCGCGAACCAGTCCATCCAGTTCAAGATCGCCGATATGGAGATGCGCGCCCATATGGCCCGCATCGGCTGGCGCGACGCCGCCTCGCGGCTGGTCCTGGGCGAACCGTTCAAGAAGGAGGCCGCCCTGGCGAAGCTGTACTCCTCCACGGTCGCCGTCGACAACGCGCGTGAGGCCACCCAGATCCACGGCGGCTACGGCTTCATGAACGAGTACCCGGTCGCCCGCATGTGGCGCGATTCGAAGATCCTGGAGATCGGCGAGGGCACCAGCGAGGTCCAGCGCATGCTGATCGCCCGCGAGCTGGACCTCCCTGCGGCCTAGACTCCGGGCCCGGACACCCGTGGTGCGTGCGTCCGCCCCCTCAGGGGGCGGACCGCCTGGGCCCGTGATGACGTCGGGATGAGGTTAGGCTAACCTGCCCCCCACGCATCATCAGTCACAGCCGACTCCAGCGCGCACGAAAGCAGACCCCGTCATGTCCAACGCCCGCGTTTCCTCTCTCTCCCGCCGCAGACTGCTCACCGCGGGCAGCGCCCTCGGGCTCGGGGCCGCGCTCGCCGCCTGCACTTCGGGGGACGGCAAGGGCGGCGCGGACGGCGACTCCAAGCCCTGGAAGTTCCGCGACGACCGGGGCGAGACGGCCGAGACCAAGGGCGCGCCGAAGAACATCGTCGCCTTCACCGGCACCGCCGCCGCACTCCACGACTACGGCGTCGAGGTCAAGGGCGTGTTCGGGCCGACGAAGACCGCCGACGGCAGGCCCGACGTCCAGGCCGGGGACCTCGACGTCAAGAAGGTCGAGATCATCGGCAATGTCTGGGGCGAGTTCAGCGTCGAGAAGTACGCGGCGCTCCAGCCCGACCTCCTGGTCACCGCCATGTGGGAGAAGGACGCCCTGTGGTACGTGCCGGACCAGTCCAAGGACAAGATCCTCAAGCTCGCTCCGAGCGTCGCGCTGTGGGCGTCCCAGACCACCATCCCCAAGGCTCTCCAGCGCCATGCGGAGCTGGCCGAGGCACTGGGCGCCGATCTCAGGGCCAAGAAGGTCACCGACGCCAGGACACGCTTCGAGAAGGCCGCCGAGCGGCTGCGCCAGGCGGCCAGGGCCAAGCCGGAGCTCCGCGTGCTGATCGGCTCGGCGAGCCAGGAGATCTTCTATGTCTCCCTCGCGAAGATGTCCGCGGACACGCTCTACTTCCAGGAGCTGGGTGTGAGGTTCGTCGAGCCCAAGGTCAACGCCCAGGGCTTCTTCGAGGAGCTGAGCTGGGAGAACGTCGGCAAGTACGAGGCCGACGTCATCATCATGGACAACCGTTCCGGCACCCTCCAGCCGGCGGACCTGAAGTCCAAGCCGACCTGGGGTCAGCTTCCCGCCGTCAGGGCCGGCCAGGTCTACCCCCGAGTGACGGAGCCGATCTTCTCGTATGACAAGTGCGCGGTGATCCTGGAGGACCTCGCGGCCGCCATCGAGAAGGCCGAGAAGGTCGCCTGACGCGCCGCCTGCCGTCTCCGGCCGGCACGGACCGGAGACGGCAGGCGCACCGGGGCAGGACCGGAGACGGCGGGCGCCCCGGGGCAGTGGCCCCCGGGGGCGCCCGCCTCTGTTACGGCGACGACTGCGACTGCGACTGCGGCCAGTCCACCTGCGGCGAGCGGTAGAAGTCGATCCCCATCGCCTCCAGCCGCGGTCCCTGCGCCGCCAGCCGCTCCCGGTACGCCTCCCAGTCGTGCGCGGACGCGGGCGACCAGCCGAGTTCGGCGATTCCCGGCAGCCGCGGGAAGGCCATGAACCCGATGTGGTCGTCGGTCGAGATGGTCTCCGACCACAGCGGGGCCTCGACTCCGGCGATCGCGGACGGCGGCGCCCCCGGCAGCAGCGTCTCCGGGTCCCAGTCGTAGGACCGCCGCACCTCCACATAACCGGCCCAGTCCAGGCCCAGCGGCGTGTCCTTGTTGTACTTCATGTCGAGGTAGGAGCGGTCGGCCGGCGAGAGGATCAGCCGGGTGCCGTTCCGCGCGGCAGCCGCCACCCGCTCCTTCTCCGCGGCGCTGGTCTTGTCCCTGCCCCACCACTGCACGACCGCGCCCTCCGCGGGCACGGCGGTGGTCAGCTGATGCCAGCCGACGACCGTCTTGCCGTATGTCGCGACGGTCTTCTGCGCCCGCTCCATGAAGGCCACATAGTCCTGATGGCTGGTGGAGTGGGCCTCGTCGCCGCCGATGTGGAGGTATCGGCCGGGGGTGAGGGCTGCCACCTCGCGGATCACATCGTCGATGAAGTCGTACGTCACCTCCTTGGGCACGCACAGCGAGCTGAAGCCGACGTCGGTTCCGGTGTAGAGCGGCGGGGCGACGCCGTCGCAGTTCAACTCGGCGTACGAGGCGAGGGCCGCGTTGGTGTGGCCCGGCATGTCGATCTCCGGGATCACCTCCATATGGCGGGCGGCCGCATGGTGCAGGATCTCCCGGTACTGGTCCTTGGTGTAGTAGCCTCCCGGTCCGCCGCCGACCTGCGTGGAGCCGCCGTAGCTCGCCAGTCGGGGCCAGGAGTCGATCACGATGCGCCAGCCCTGGTCGTCGGACAGGTGCAGATGCAGTTTGTTGATCTTGTACAGGGCGAGCTGGTCGATATAGCGCTTGACCTGCCCGACGGTGAAGAAGTGCCGGGAGACGTCGAGCATCGCGCCGCGGTGGGCATAGCGCGGGGTGTCGGTGATCACGCCGCCCGCGATGAGCCAGGGGCCGGGCTGCCGGGTGTCCTTCTCGATCGCGGCGGGCAGCAGCTGACGGAGCGTCTGCACCGCGTGGAAGAGCCCTGCGGGCTTGTGCGCGGTGAGCGTGACGGATCTGCGCGAGGACTCCAGGCGGTAGCCCTCGTCGCCCAGCGAGCTCGCGCCGTCGTCGAGCCGCAGCCGGATGGCGTCGGCCGTCCCGGCCCCATCGGTGACCGGCAGGGAGTAGCCGGTAGCGGGCCGCAGCAGCCCGGCGAGGTAGTCGCCGACGGCCCGGCCTTCCCGGGAGCCCTTGTCGACGCGGATGCGGGTTTGGGCGGACAGTGCGTACGGGGGCCCCTTGGGCTGCACGGAGGCCGGTACGGGAATGATCTGGCCGAGCGGCCGCGCGGCGGGGGCGGACTCTCCCACGGCGGCCCCCGCACCGGTGATGCCGCCGGCCGCCACGAGCAGCAGCGCGCCGAGCAGACGGGGAAGTCGGGGAAGTCCGGGGAGGAGTGATCCGGGCTGACTCACAGGCGGGTCCCTTCGACGGGCGTCACATCCGTGTGCAGAGCAACCGAACGCTTGGCATGCGTACCGCGCGCCCCCAACGGCGGTCAAGGTGTAGACCACTTGCTCGTTCGGCGGATGGAAGAATCCTTCCCATGGCGGAAATCATCCAGAAGGACGGGACTTGGGCGTTCGACGGCGAGACGGTGCGCATCGTGCCCGGCAGGGACCGGGGCGTGAGCCTGCTGCGCAGGGCGCTTGGCGAGGTCGCCGTTCCGCTGCACGCCCTGGCCGGCATCTCGTTCGAGCCCGGGAAGCGGTCGGGCAGGCTGCGGCTGCGACTGCGGAACGGCGCGGACCCGCTGCTCCAGATAACCCAGGGCAAGCTGGATGACGCCTCCGACCCCTACCGCCTCGTCGTGGAGGGCGACCGCAGCGGCGTCGCGGAGTACTTCGTGGACGAGGTCCGCAACGCGCTGCTGCTCGACCAGGTGGACGACGGGCCGACCGGGCGCTATCTGCTGCCCGGCCCCGCACTGCCGATCGCGGCGAGCGCGGGCGACGGCACGGTCGCCTTCGACGGCGACCGGATACGGCTGTCGTGGAACTGGAAGACCGAGGAGTCCAAGTCCTCGGGCGGTGAGCGGAGTCTGGAGCTGGCCGACGTGGAGGCGGTCGAGTGGCTGCCCGCGGCCGGGCTGGAGAACGGCTTTCTGCGTTTTGTGTCGGCCAGGAGCGCGAACCGGACCCCGCCCAAGTACGACCCGCACGCAATCGATCTGTGGGGCTTCCGCAAGGACCCGCTGATGGCCCTGGTGGCGGCGGCCGTGGCGGCCCGTCTGCCGCATCCGTACGCCACCGCAGCCCCCGACGCGCCTCCCGCCTCCGCCTCCCCGCTGGACGCCGCCCTTCCGACGGCGGTCGCCCCTCCTGCCACCGGGAGCGAGGCGGCCCCCCAGAGCAGCGACGATCATGACGCGCTGCTGAGGCGACTGCGCGAACTGGGCGAGCTACATCAGGCCGGGATACTGACGGACGAGGAGTTCAGCCTCGCCAAAAAGGCCGTTCTCCGACGTATGTAACCTTGATCACGCAGGATTCTGCCCGGAATCGGGCAGGAATCTTGCGCACGCACGGGTGCTGCCCTCAGTATCTACGGGTGCTCGAACGCCGTCCCCCGTCCCATGAGGACCTCGTCGACCACCTGGTGCGCAGCACCGCGCTGGCGCGCGGCGAGGCCGCCCGGGTGGTGCTCGACGTGCTGGCGTACTTCGACGAGACGACCGAGGAGTTCGTCCGCCGCCGCCACCGCGAGCTCAAGGCGGGCGGCGCGGTCAACGCGGACATCTTCGAACGGATCGCCGCCGAGCTGCCACACCGTGCGGTGGCGCCGCCGGAGCTCTCGCTCCGCCAGCTGCGGCGCATCGTCTACGGCTGAGCGGCCTTCCCGGCGGACGGCCGGGCACACACCTGAACACTTCTCGGAGGGGCAGAAACTCTATGTGCGGAATTGTCGGTTACATCGGCAAGCGTGACGTTGCTCCGCTGCTGCTCGAAGGTCTGCAGCGACTGGAGTACCGGGGCTATGACTCCGCGGGTCTGGTGATCACCGGGCCCAAGGCCGCCGGCCTGAAGATGGTCAAGGCCAAGGGTCGGGTCCGGGACCTGGAAGCCCGCGTCCCCAAGCGCTTCGCCGGCACGACTGGCATCGCCCACACCCGCTGGGCCACGCACGGCGCCCCCAGCGACGAGAACGCCCACCCTCACCTCGACCCCGAGAACAAGGTCGCGGTGGTCCACAACGGCATCATCGACAACGCCGCCGAGCTGCGCGCCAAGCTCGGGGCCGACGGCGTCGTCTTCGCCTCCGAGACCGACACCGAGGTGCTCACCCATCTGATCGCCCGTTCCGAGGCGGACACGCTGGAGGAGAAGGTCCGCCAGACGCTGAAGCTGATCGAGGGCACGTACGGCATCGCCGTCATGCACGCCGACTTCGCCGACCGCATCGTGGTGGCCCGCAACGGCTCCCCGGTGGTGCTCGGCATCGGCGAGAAGGAGATGTTCGTCGCCTCGGACGTCGCCGCGCTGGTCACCCACACCCGGCAGGTCGTCACCCTCGACGACGGCGAGATGGCCACCCTCAAGGCCGATGACTTCCGCACGTACACCACCGAGGGCTCGCGTACGACGGCCACGCCGACCACCGTGGAGTGGGAGGCCGAGTCGTACGACATGGGCGGCCACGACACGTATATGCACAAGGAGATCTGCGAGCAGCCCGACGCCGTGGACCGGGTGCTGCGGGGCCGTATCGACGACCGGTTCTCCACCGTCCACCTGGGCGGGCTGAACCTGGACGCGCGCGAGGCCCGCTCCATCCGCCGGGTGAAGATCCTCGGCTGCGGCACCTCCTACCACGCCGGGCTCATCGGCGCGGGGCTGATCGAGTCCCTGGCCCGCATCCCGGCCGACGCCGAGCCCGCCTCCGAGTTCCGCTACCGCAACCCCGTCGTGGACCCGGACACCCTCTACGTCGCGGTCTCCCAGTCGGGAGAGACGTATGACGTGCTGGCCGCCGTCCAGGAGCTCAAGCGCAAGGGCGCACGGGTGCTGGGCGTGGTGAACGTCGTCGGCTCGGCGATCGCCCGCGAGGCCGACGGCGGCACCTATGTGCACGCCGGGCCCGAGGTCTGCGTGGTGTCCACCAAGTGCTTCACCAACACGGTCGTCGCCTTCGCGCTGCTCGCCCTGCACCTGGGCCGCATCCGCGATCTGTCGGTCTCCGACGGCAAGCGGATCATCGAGGGCCTGCGCCGGCTGCCTGCCCAGATCTCAGAGATCCTCACCATGGAGGACGAGATCAAGAAGCTGGCCAAGGAGTACGCGGACGCCAAGTCGATGATGTTCATCGGCCGGGTGCGCGGCTACCCGGTGGCGCTGGAGGCCTCCCTGAAGCTGAAGGAGATCTCCTACATCCACGCCGAGGCCTACCCGGCCTCCGAGCTGAAGCACGGCCCGCTTGCGCTGATCGAGCCGGCGCTGCCGACGGTCGCGATCGTGCCGGACGACGACCTGCTGGAGAAGAACCGCGCCGCCCTGGAGGAGATCAAGGCCCGGAGCGGCCGGATCCTGGCGGTGGCGCACCAGGAGCAGGAGAAGGCCGACCACACGATCGTGGTGCCGAAGAACGAGGACGAGCTGGACGCGATCCTGATGGGCATCCCGCTGCAACTCCTCGCGTACCACACGGCGCTGGAGCTGGGCCGGGACATCGACAAGCCGCGGAACCTGGCGAAGTCGGTCACCGTCGAGTGACGACCGCCTGCGCGGTCCGTGTATGAGGCGGTCCCCCAGTGCGCTGCCACCAGGCGCACAGGGGGACCGCTCGGGTTCGCCGGCGTAGCCCTCAGCGCCGGCGGACAGCTGCTCAGCCAGTGGCCGTCACTCCCCGGCCGGCAGCTCGCCCTGAGAAGGCAGGCCACTTGGCGAGGGCCGCCGTCGCGCCGTACCAGGCCGCGAGACCGGCCACCGCGCCGACCCAGCCGCCCGCCTTCGCCAGCCCCTCACTCCCGGCGAACGATGCCACGCCGATGAGCAGCAACGACAGGAACAGCAGCCCGTAGACGCCCTGGCCGAACAGACCGCTCCCCGCGGACGCGGCCGTCAGGGTCAGCGCCAGCAGCGCGAACAGCAGCAGGAACAGGCCGGCCGCCTCCGCCGAGACCTCGGCGCCCGCGGAGGTGCCCCAGGTGAACCAGAAGGCGCCGAGCCCGGCGAAGGCCGTGCCCGCGCTGCCGTGGCCTGCACGGAACTCCAGCAGTCCGACGACGAACAGGGCGACACCGCCGATCCAGGTCGCGAGGACGGCCGCGTCCCCCGGGACCACGTTGTCGATGACGCCGGTGTGACCGACCCCGAACGCCAGCAGGGTCAGACCCAGCGCGAGGTGGCCGAGAGTCGAAGTAGTAGCTCTTCCCGCAGAGACGTCGCTGTCCACGGCGGGCTCCTTCCCGTTCTGTGCAGTGGTGCTGCAACCCAGCGACCCTTATGTACCCTTCACAACCTCACAATCCACCTGTACGCGCCGGTAGATTTATCTGCGTCGGGAGGAAGTTGACGCCGCCTCACCAGGGTGGACGCGGGGGAGACGGCACGGCGACACCCGGCCGCTCGGGGAGGGAAGCGAGGGTGCTGCACGCCGGGTCGCACGGGGGCGCACGCGGTGGGCGTCGAGCAGCGAGCAGACGCATCAGGGAATCAGGGAATCAGGGACCGCGGTCACGGGTCACGAGGTCACGACCAGAACCAGACCAGGGTCAGGTCAGGTCAGGTCAGGTCAGGTCAGGTCAGGTCAGGTCAGGTCAGGTCAGGTCAGGTCAGGTCAGGGAATCACGATCACGGGGCGCTGGGCGCGGCGCGCCAGACGGCCGGCGACGGAGCCGAAGATTCGGCCCACGATGCCGTGCGTGGAGCCGACGACGATCGCGTCGGCGGAGTACTCGCGGCCGACCTCTTCCAGTTCATGACAGATGTCGCCGCCGCGCTCGACGAGGATCCACGGCACTTCGGAGAGATAGTCGGCGCAGGCCAGTTCAAGCCCGAGCACCTCCGTGCGATGGTCGGGGACGTCCACGAAGACCGGCGGCTCACAGCCCGCCCAGACGGTCGTCGGCAGCCGGTTGGCGACATGGACGATGATCAGGCCGGAGCCGGAACGTATCGCCATGCCGATGGCGTAGGCGAGCGCGCGCTCACTGGAGGTCGATCCGTCGAAGCCGACGACGACGCCGTGCCGGAACGCGGGGTCGCAGGACGGGCGCACCTCTTCCGCCGCCTGCAGGTCCGACATCGGATCGGCGACCTGCTTGCGGTCCGCGGGTTCGGAGTATTCGTGACCGGCCATCGGTGTCTCGACGAAGAGGGTCCTCTGTAGATCTACGGAAGCGGAGCTGTGTCCGGGAATCACCTTCCCAACCCCGTACCGCCAAGGGTACGGGGACACTCCTCTCCTGCCCAGAGCCTGCAGGCTCATGCACGCCGTTCCCGGCGTTCCAGGGAGCATGCCCGAGCCGGCCCCGTATGGCAATGCCACGGCCGCCGCACGGGACCACGGTCCGCGCCGCCCGTGGCTCCGGGCCGGGCGGGATCCACGGGCGGCCGCCGCCGCGGCGGTCGGCGCCGCCTCACCACCGTCGGCGACGCACGACGCCCTCCGCGACCGTCAGCACCCACGGCGGTCAGTGACCGGGAGGCTCCGCTCTTCGTTGGGCACTGCGCCACCCCGTCGCCCCCTGGGAGCATCCGTGTCTGCTGCACCGTCCGCCCCACGCTCGCGGCGGGCCAGGCGCCGCGCACCCTCCTTCGCCGCCCCTGGAGCCGCCCGGCACACTCTGCGCAGTCTCCGGACGCCGGGCACACCGAGCACACCCGGGGCCGCCTCCGGAGCCGACGACCCCGCGGGCGATGTGGTGCGCTGGGCCGCCTTCAGCTGTCTGCTCGTACCGCTCGTGCTGGTCGTGTACGGAAGCTCGGTCGGCGGAGCGGCCGCGACCGCACTGGGACTCGCGGCCATCACGACGGCCTGCCGCGTGCTGCTGCGCCACTCGGAGCGGACAGCCGCGCGTACGGCCTCTCGGGCGGCACGGCCGCCCGTCGCGGGAACGCCCGGGGAGTCGGCGCCCCGGGCCCACCGCGGCGGACGACGCCACGGTGCGACGCGCCTTCGACGACCCCTGCCACACCCCCCGAAAGGGTGACGGGTTCACACACACGCACCCGTAGGTTTTCAGCCAACTTCCCACCCCTGGCGGTTCCCTGGAGAAATGGCCTGCCAACCCCCTTGCCACCTGGGAAGAAAGGACCATTCGCGGCTCTGGCACCCTACGGGGACGGGCCATGCATGAGACGCGCACTTCCCTGTGGGCCCCGCGAGTGGAACGCTTCGTGATCGAATGCTTCGCGCCAAGTTGCCATGTCGACATACCGGTGCATGCCGAACTTGTCACACCGGCACGACGGGACGCAGTAGATTCGATCATGAGATCGCCGGCTGGGACTCGTGCAAAAACGAGGGGAAAAGTGCAGGAGCGAAAGGCCCGAAAAGAACGGGGAGACGCGAACACCGAGGGGGGCTTAGCGTCATGAGTCAGGACTCCGCCGTACCGGAGGCGGCACGGAAGCTCTCCGGGCGCCGACGCCGGGAGGTCGTCGCGGTGCTGCTGTTCAGCGGCGGCCCTATATTCGAAAGTTCCATTCCACTCTCGGTGTTCGGGATTGACCGCCAGGACGCCGGAGTGCCTCGCTACCGCCTGCTCGTCTGCGGTGGCGAAGACGGCCCGCTGCGGACCACCGGCGGGCTCGAACTGTCCGCGCCCTACGGGCTGGAGGCGATCGGCAGGGCCGGCACCGTGGTGGTGCCCGCCTGGCGTTCGATCACCTCCCCGCCGCCGCTTGAGGCGCTGGAGGCACTGCGCCGGGCGCATGAGGAGGGCGCGCGGATCGTGGGGCTGTGCACCGGAGCGTTCGTGCTGGCCGCGGCAGGGCTGCTGGACGGCCGTCCGGCGACCACACACTGGATGTACGCGCCGACGCTGGCCAAGCGCTATCCGTCGGTCCATGTCGACCCGCGGGAGCTGTTCGTCGACGACGGCGATGTGCTCACCTCCGCGGGCACGGCGGCCGGAATCGATCTGTGCCTCCACATCGTGCGGACCGACCACGGCACGGAGGCCGCCGGGGCGCTCGCCCGCAGGCTGGTCGTGCCGCCGCGGCGCAGTGGCGGGCAGGAGCGCTACCTGGACAGGTCTTTACCCGAGGAGATCGGCTCGGACCCGCTCGCCGAAGTGGTGTCCTGGGCCCTGGAGCACCTACACGAGCAGTTCGACGTGGAGACGCTGGCAGCACGTGCGTATATGAGCCGGCGCACCTTCGACCGGAGGTTCCGCTCCCTCACCGGAAGCGCGCCGCTGCAGTGGCTGATCACCCAGCGGGTGCTGCAGGCACAGCGGCTGCTCGAGACCTCCGACTACTCGGTCGACGAGGTCGCGGGACGCTGCGGCTTCCGGTCCCCGGTGGCGCTGCGCGGCCATTTCCGCCGGCAGCTCGGCTCGTCCCCGGCGGCGTACCGGGCCGCCTACCGGGCGCGACGCCCCCAGGGCGGAGAGTCAGGAAACCCTCCGGCAGTGGACGCGGTAGTGCCGGCCCAGGCGAGACGGGCCGGAGCGGCGGCAGGGCCCCTCGGCTCCGGCGCCACCGCGGCCATACCGCCTGAGCTGGGGAAACCGCCGTCCGACAGTTATATGTCAGGTCCCGGTCGTCCGAGCCTGCCCGGCCAGCGGAGTGCGCCATAAGGTAGGACGCATGAACGATCGCATGGTGTGGATCGACTGCGAGATGACCGGGCTCTCGCTGGCCGACGACGCACTCATCGAGGTGGCCGCACTGGTCACCGACTCAGAACTGAACGTGCTCGGTGAAGGGGTGGACATCGTCGTCCGCCCGCCGGACGCGGCGCTCGAGACGATGCCCGAGGTGGTGCGCGAGATGCACACCGCCTCGGGCCTCCTCTCCGAGCTCCCGAACGGCACCACGCTCGCCGACGCCGAGGCCCAGGTCCTCGCCTACGTACGCGAGCATGTCAAGGAGCCCGGCAAGGCCCCGCTCTGCGGAAACTCGGTCGGCACCGACCGGGGCTTCCTGGCGCGCGACATGCCCACGCTGGAAAAGCATCTCCACTACCGGATCGTCGATGTCTCCTCGGTCAAGGAGCTGGCACGCCGCTGGTACCCGAGGGCGTACTTCAACAGTCCGGAGAAGAACGGCAACCACCGCGCCCTCGCGGACATCCGCGAGTCCATCGCGGAGCTGCGCTACTACCGGGAGGCGATCTTCGTCCCGCAGCCGGGCCCCGACTCGGACACCGCGAAATCCATCGCGGCCAAGCACGTCCTCCCCGCCGCCCCAACCCCCTGACCCGGGTTCCCGCTCCCCGGACCACCCGATCCGAAACCCGGGCGCGAGCACCCTCCCGGACCCTGTACACTTTTTCTCGGCCGGTCGGGAGAAGGACCGGTCGCGGTGGGTATAGCTCAGCTGGTAGAGCACCTGGTTGTGGTCCAGGATGTCGCGGGTTCGAGTCCCGTTACTCACCCTTATGGATCAGCCGCTGACCTGCGGAAAAAGGTCAGCGGCTGATCTTTTTCGTTCCTGGCCAAACCGTGGCCAAACCCGCCGAACGCGCGGACGGCCCCCGCCATGGCCACCGTCAGGAAACGCAAGCGCAAGGACGGTCCGCGACCCACCAAGTCCGTTGACTCCAGGGCGGACGAGGGAGACGCGGGAGTCCGACAAGTTCGGCGACGAGGACAGCGTTCAGTTCAGCGCAGGCGGATGCATCACCATCATGCTCGCCGCGGGCGCGGTCGGCGGACTATCAGCAGCCTCCCCAGAAGCCGGCGTACTCACGGCCTGGACTACAGGCTGCGCCGCCCTGTGGTGGGCCACCCAACGCGGCGGTCCGATTCTTCCGCCACTCCCCCACCGAAAGAGACCTTCACTCGACGACGAAGCCGCGGGTCAGGACTACACCATCGTGCAGGACCTCGCCCCCCCCATGCCGCCACCATGCCCTGAAACAGAGACCACGAGAGCCCTGCCACCCAGCGGGGCTCTCGCCGTTCCAGGGCCGAACATGGTGTCACAGAACGATCACACGCACCACACAGCCTGTAACCGCACTGAGAACCTGAGCCGATGCGAATCCATCACGCAGCCGCCGCAGTCACCTCTGCCGCCATGCTCGCCGCACTGACCGGCTGCTTCGGCCCCAGCGAGGTCACCACCGAGCCCAACAAGCCCGCCGCCAAAGCAGCCGACGAGGCCAAGGCACCCGCCGAGAAGAAAGCCGCCAAAGTCGCCGCCGTAGGCGACACCATCACCCTCACCGGCCACGACGAAGGCCTCAAGGTCGACGCCACCCTCAAGCAGTGGCTCGACCCCGCCAAGAGCGCCGACCAGTACATTCAGCCGCAGGACGGAAAGCGCTGGGTCGCCGCCCAGTTCGAGCTCGTCAACACCGGAACCGCCGTATACGACGACAGCCCCAGCAACGGCACTCAGGTCGCCGACGCAGACGGCCAGCGGTTCCACTCCGGATACGGCGAGATCAGCGCCGGGCCGCTGATGACGTCAGCCGCGAAGGTGCCGCCCGGCGACAAGGTGCTCGGCTGGATCGTGTACGAAGTCCCGAAGGACTCGAAGATCACAAAGGTGCAGTTCGGCCTCGACTCCGGCTTCGCCAACCAGACCGGACAGTGGGCCGTGAAGTAGCCCGGCTCGCAGCACCCGATCCGGCCCGGCCGGCCCCCTCGTTGCGGCCCGGGCCTGCCATGCCCGGGAGATCCCCCTAAGGGCGGACAGGACGCCCGCGTCACCCAGGCCGACTACGACGCCGTACGCCATCTCCACGCGGCTGCAACTGGAGTGATCGGTGTCAGGCACCGCCTGCCCTGGACCAGTTCGGGGTGCGATAGGGGTGTGACACCGGTGTGATCGCCTAAACAACAGTCGCCGGTTCCCCGAGGAACCGAGCCAGCCGGTGACCGACTATGGTCCGCCAGCGGCGTATCGGCTCAAGATCCCGCCGGTCTCGTTGCGGAGCTGGGTGGTGGTCTTGCCGTAGTAGCCGCGAGCGTCCGCGCCGACGGGGTGCGGGATTCGGCACGGGGCGGGAGAACAGCTGCGAACGGCGGGTGTTAGCTTCCTTCCCGTGGTGACGCACCAGGACGAGACCAGGGCGGCCTACGACGGGGTCGTCGAACTGTATGCGTCGATGTTCGCTGATCGGCTGGAGACGCAGCCGTTCTCGCGGAACATGATCGGCATCTTTGCCGAGCTGGTGCGCGGGACGGGGAACCTGCGGGCAGCCGATGTCGGCTGCGGACCCGGACATCTGACGGCCATGCTGCATGACCTGGGGCTGGACGCCTTCGGACTCGACCTCTCCCCAGCCATGGTCGACCACGCCCGGCGGGCCCATCCGGTGCTGCAGTTCGACGAGGCGCGGATGGAGGCCCTGCCAGTCGAGGACGGCGCGCTCGGCGGCGTGCTCGCCCACTACTCGATGATCCACACCCCTCCCGGGGAACTGCCCGCGCTGCTCGCCGAGCAGGCGCGTGTCCTGGGCCCAGGGGGCCTGCTCCTGGCCTCGTTCTTCGCGACCGACGGGCCCGAGCCGGTCCGCTTTGACCACAAGGTGACGCCCGCCTATAGCTGGCCGGCGGACCGGTTCGCCGAGCTGCTGACCCGGGCCGGGCTCGTCACGTTCGCCCGGCTGCTCCACGACCCGGCCTCTGAGCGGGGCTTCCTCGACGCCCACTTGCTGGCCCGCGTCCGCTAGAGCATGGCCTTCTACTGGTGTACTCGCGTACTCAAGTGTCGCCAGGTGCCCGACGAGGACATGGCGCGGGACGGTGCAGACCAGGCCGCTCCACGCTTATCTGTGCTGGCGCAACGCCAAGCCCGCCACCCCGACGTCCTCGCCGCACAACGCAAGGAACGCTCTCGCATTCGCACGAGAAGGGCATCCGCTGGGGCGGCAGACCAGCTCTCACGGCGTGATCAAGAACCCTCAAGCCTTTCGGCTGGAGGCAGCGGGCCCACTGTGCAGCCAGGCGGTACCAACTCCCGAACCGGTGCCGCTCTCCGCAGTGACGCCGTGGGGTTTCGCAGCAGCGGCCGGCCTAGGCAACCTGCCCGCATCAGGGATGCAACTCCTCTCGAAACCCGCCTCGGAGTCGACATGCTCCGCGGCCACCACCCGAGGCGGAACCACACACTCTGCCGTGATCACGAATCCCCCTTCACGGTGAGGCACACCTGAAGGTCATGATCAGGTCAAGATGCGGGGCGGAATCAGCCCCACCAGACATCGCAAGGCTCACACGCCTCATACGCCATGGTCTTGTGGATGGATGCGCGGACCAGTGTCCGCCGCGCTGACCAGATGCAGTTCCGTTACCACGTAGAGGGGGAACATCGTGATCGGAAGACTGGCTCGCTCCCATCCTAGCCGTGTGGCCGTCGGTGTCGCCGCCGCAGGTCTGCTGGCTGCTGGATACCCATCCTCCGCCGCAGGACAGGAAACCGACAGGATCTCTACCGCCACGACTGCCAGCCTGCCGGTCGAGACTTCAAAGGAACCAGCCGATTCCTTAAACGCCGTCGCGGGTGTGCCTATCTCCGCCACAGCGACCACGGAAACGCGCAAGATAGCCGCGGACTCTCCCCAGGCGGTGAAGGCCACGTCCAACCTGTGTGGGTCTGGATTCAACCTCCAGTATGCCGAGCGGCTTCCGGACGAACGCCGGTTTGGAACCCTGTACACGTATCAGCGGAACTACAGTCCCTTTGAGAGCTGCGCAGTGTTCGACAACAACCTGGGGACGCGCAAGTACATGAAGCTGAAGCTTTGCCCCAGCAGCCTCCTCAAGCCTTGCAACGTAGATGAGGGCAACTTTACCCAGTACGCCGGTCCGGTGCGCCTGAAGGACGGCTGGTGCTCTCGCGTTACGGCGATCATGAAGGACTACAAGTCCTCCGGCGCGGCTCTGATCGACCGCCAGTTCACCATTCGCTGCAACTGAAAGGCGTGAGGGCATGCCGTCTTCCACAATCGACCGCGCAGCCGCCGTGCTTGTCTCGGCTGTGGTGCTTGGTGCTCTGACCACCGGTTGCGGGGCGCCTCCAAGCGATCCAGTGGCCAGTTCCGCGCAGGAGCCTGCAGCGCTCGCCGGGACCACACCCTCGGCCCCGTCGCCGTCTCCGTCGCCGGATGTGGAACAGGACGAGGTGAGTAGGGAGCGGGCAGAACGCGAAGCGGTGCCGGGCGCCGTTCCCGTCACGCCGGGCGTGGCGCAGGACAGTGAGGACCCCGGCGACCCTGTCGCGAAGCAAGGAGACGTGGCCGTGTTCGCTCCGGTGCGGAGCGGCGACGAGATCACAGTTCCGGTGAACATCACGAATACAAGCGGAAAGCGGACGGTGTACCGCGTTGAGGTACGGGCGACCGGTCCAGGCGGCTTCGACGTCACGCAGTCCATGGAGACCGGAACGGTAGGCGTCTATCCGGGCGCGTCATGGCCGACTGAGCTGACGTTCACCGATCCCGGCAAGCCGGTTCCTGACAATCCTCGCATCACCATTGTCAGGGCCAGTACCGAAGTCATCGACTGACCGCCATTCAGGGCCAGAGCACGCACTGTTGTGCGCGCTCTGGCCCTGGCCGTCTTGGAAGACCATACGAACGGGAGACTTCTTTGAGAGTCCGCACACGGCGGGTGCACATACCCATCGCTCTCGCCCTGGCGACTGTGATGTCCGTTCCGCTCACCCTGCCG
Organism: Streptomyces chengmaiensis; assembly: GCF_029846775.1. Taxonomy (NCBI): domain Bacteria; kingdom Bacillati; phylum Actinomycetota; class Actinomycetes; order Kitasatosporales; family Streptomycetaceae; genus Streptomyces; species Streptomyces chengmaiensis. The sequence goes on along the minus strand of NZ_JARWBG010000030.1, from coordinate 8,087 downwards.
GCACAGGCACAGGATCCGACTGCTCCTCCCAAGAGCGCGGCGAACGGACCCGCCGAGGCCAAAAGGCCGGACAAGAAGTACCCGTCGGCGATACCCAGCCACAAGCGCAAGGAAATTACTGGCGCGGCAAGTGATCGGGCACTGACCACGTCCGGTGACGGAACCGGGTTCCACCTCTTGACCGCTGAGGGAGGAGCCGGTTACGAGTGGAAGACCGCGGCGACCTTATCCGAGCCCGGTTTTGAGGCCGGGACGTGGATCGGCAACGCGTGTGTGACGGGTTCGGGGAAGCGGGCGGCTGTGGCTTACGCCCCGCGTACGTTCACCAACAAGCCCGAGCTGATGGTGCGGGGCGCGTTCGCCGCTGTTGTGGACCTTGAGTCCGGGAGCGTGACGAAGTTGCCGTTCCAGGCGTCGCTGGCCTTCTTCAGTCCGGGCTGCGGCGCCGGCGAAGAGGTCGTGTTCACGCAGCTGTCGCACGACGGCGATGCCGAGCAGCAGACCCGGTTGATCAGTGTGGACGCGGCCACGGGTAGGGCGGCGGAGCCGGTCGCCTATCCGGGGCAGGTCACGTCGGCCGTGCCGGTGAAGGACGGCATCGTGGCCGCGCACGGCAGCCGTGTCGTCAAGGCCGGGGAGAACGGGAAGCTGACGCAGGTTGCCCGCACCACGTCTGTGCCGTTTCAGCTCACTGTGGACGCCGATGGCGGGGTCACGTACATCGATCGCACCAGGGCCGACAGCAGCGGCCGGAAGTCGATCAGTTTTGCCCGGCATCTGGCGTCGGGTCAGCTCCGTGAACGCAACGCCGTGCCGGTCACTGTGGCGTCCGGCCCCCTCACCGACTGGGACCTGGCCTCCACCGCCGGGGGCACCGTGTTCATCACGGGCAAGGCCAAGACCAACGGCAGGCTGCCCAAGCGGGTGAAGAACCCCGGCGGCATCGCCAAGGGAGCCCGGCTGTCCACACGCGGGCAGGCGGCCGTCACCACCGCGTGGGCCGACGGCAAGGACACCCGTATCCGGCCCGACGAGGCGCTGATGGAGCGTACGGCCCGCACCAGCCTGCGCATCCTCACCACCGGCAAGACCGTGACCCTCGATGCGTTACCGGGAAGCAAGCGGATCGGCGGGACCAAGGCCGAGCAGCAGGGGCGGTCAGCATCCCCGGCGCTCCCCCAGCCCGCCAGCGGTCTGTCGGCCCAGACGGCCCGCACGCGCGCCGTGGCGGCCTCGCCGTCCGATCCGGGTGAGGGCGAGTCCGAGCGGACCTGCTCGGTGGGCCGTAATGATGTGCGCAAGCAGGCGTTCCAGCCCACGCCGCGTCAGGTGCAGTGGGCAGTGGACCAGGCCGTGGTCGGCAGGCTGGACTTCTACCGGTCGCCGAACTGGAAGAACACCGGCACCGGCGGCTACACCCCGCAGAACCTCTTCCCGCCGATCCTCCTGGAAGGCGACCCCAACGGGGCGCTGGACACCGAGGACGGCGACAACGACCGCTGGCACATCCCTGCCCAGATCCTCCTCGGCGTCACCGCCCAGGAATCCAACATGTGGCAGGCAACGAGGTTTGCTGTTCCCGGCGTCACCGCCAACTCCCTGATCGGCAACTACTACGGCGTCGACTACGCCGCTTCCGGCGAACAGCTCGACCCCTGGCGGATCAACTGGGAGGACGCCGACTGCGGCTACGGCATCACCCAGGCCACCGACGGCATGCGCCTGCCCGGCCATGGCCAGCCCACGCTCAGCCGGCTGAAGCAAGAAGCCATCGCCCTGGACTACACCGCGAACATCGCCGCCGGCGCGCAGATCCTGTCCGAGAAGTGGAACCAGACCCGCAACGCCGGGATGAGCGTCAACGACGGCCACCCCAAGTGGATCGAGAACTGGTTCTTCGCCCTGTGGGCCTACAACTCCGGCTTCTACCCCACCCCCGACTCCGCAGGACACTGGGGCGTGGGGTTCACCAACAACCCCGCCAACCCGCTGTGGAAGGCCAACCGCACCCCCTTCCTGGAAAACCACTCCGGCGGGGACGACTACAGCCACGCCGCGCACCCGCAGGACTGGCCGTATCAGGAGAAGGTCATCGGCTGGGCAGCCCGCCCCATCGCCGCACTCTTCGGCCCCGGCGACATCAAGGCCGGATACCGCCCCGCCTGGTGGAACACCGCAGCCGACCGCACAGCCGCCAAACCGCCGATCGACCTGTTCTGCAATGAATCCAACTTCTGCGACCCGGGCAGGATCGGCGAGGGCGACTCCAACGACCCCGGCCAAGGCGCCTGCCTCATCGACGGCGACAAAACCAACCCGCACTGGCTGCACTGCTGGTGGAACCAACCCGTCGAATGGAAAAGCTGCGACCGCGGAGCACAATGCGGCTACCAAGTCCACCGCTTCAACACCAGCTACCCCGAACAACCCGACGCCAACTCCTACCCACCCCGCTGCTCCACCGGCCTCCCGGCCAACGCGCTGATCGTCGATGACGTGACGGCAGGCGTGACCCCAGCCGGATCTGATGCCAGAAGCTGCGGGCCCGTGAAGTCCCACGGCACCTTCACCTTCGATTTCACTGAGTGGCAGGGCACCTACCCGGGGAAGATCGACACCCACCAGATCGGCGCCGGCTACCAGAACCACTTCTGGTTCACCCACACCCGCCAGCCCGAAGCCTTCCCCGGCAACGCCAACCGCATGAAGATCACCGGCACCTGGAAACTCGGGCAGCAAATCACCTCCCACGGCGGCCAGGCCAAGGTCTACGCACACATACCCGACCACGGCGCACAAACCAAGGAAGCCATCTACACAATCAAGCACGCCAACGGCACCGCCACCAAGAAGATCTCGCAAACGGATAACGAGGCCAACAAATGGGTCGACCTCGGGGCATACTTCTTCGCCGGGATGGTGCCGGAGGTGTCGCTGTCCAACTTCAACAGCAGCGGCAACGGCGACAAGGACGTCGCATGGGACGCGATCGCGTTCGTCCCCGGCGACTACTCCAATATCCCGGCCGACCTCACCTTCGGCGACCCTGACGTGAACGCACCGGAGCCGGCCCCAGTAACGGACCCGACCGACATGACGCCAAGGGTCCCGTCACACGTGACGGACTCCAACACGATCAAGGAGTTCTACAACGCGAGGCCGCGGTTCGTCGACTGGTGCAGCGACAAACCATTCGGAGGCGTGCACACTCCCCGCAAAATATGGACGAACCGAACCGAAGCCTGCGTCAAGGGTGAAATTCTGCTCACCAAGACAGTCGACGGCCAGATAACCGGATCGATGACCTTCAAAATGCAGGCCGAAGTCAAGACGCACTACGATGCGAAAGGATTTAACGCCACTTATAAACTGAAGCCGATCAAAGCAACCGGTGAGGCGATCGCCGGTCCGGTAAGCCTGAAGATCACTGACGCGTGTTCAGGCGGGTGTACAAGGAACGGCAATCGCATCTCCCACGGCAGCAACCTGTGGACATGGGCAAGCGGAGACCGGCACATCTACTCCATCCAGCAGACTTGGGAATGGGGCGCCTCCAGCGAACCTGGATATCTATCCCTTGGATGGAGCACAAAGCTTGGAGTCGGCGGAACCTGGGCAGAAAACGAAACTGTCACCTCAACGGCGGTAGACGCGGAAATCCGCTGCGACAACAGCTTCAAGAACAGCACTGGAAACTTTCCAGGCTGCGTATTCTACCGCTACACGCCGACATACTCCATGAACCATAAGAAATACCCAGCCGCCGCCGCACACGCCTGGCTGGTCCAGAACAAACTTCCAGGCCACTACGGCCTCAAAGGCAAGGGCGGGCCGCTCAAATACCTCGGAGACGAGGTTAAGGTTCCAGAGGCTAGCGACACACTGATGTCTACAAGAAATCGAGACGTCATCTGCCCGAAGAACTGGGAACGTAACCAAAACGCTACATTGTCGCCCGAGTTGTCCAGCAAGAACACCGATGGCGTACAGTGCGACGAAGCCCCCTTCGCCAAGACCTACCAGAGTGCCGGCATGCCGAAGAAGTGGAAGGGGGAAAACCTCAATCCGGTCAAGGTGGACGGCGCAGAGTGCTTCACCACCTACGCCAAACGTGGCACGGACGGACTCTGGCGGCTGTTGCCGGATCCACGTAGCCATGTGCCTACATGGACGGAATCATGTGGAAGGTCCAGCATGTCCGGGAATCAAAATGGTGGGTCGATGAGCTTCTTCCCTGAATGGCGCAGGAAAAATCGCGTCATGCACAAGGACCACTACTGGCTCGACGTGGAGAAGCCGTGAGCCAGCAGGCGTGACAAAGTAGTCAACGTATATTTTAGGACGCGCGCCTGCCTTCGGGATCAATAGATCTCGCAGGCAGGCACGTCACCATCTCATATTATTTCAATGGCTAGGGTATAGGCCATTCGATGCGGCCGCGTTCCACCGTAACCACCCTTCCACCCAAAAAGGACATGGGCGGAGCGTGACCTTCTTCTATAGTGTCCGCTATTACGGTCAAAAGCTCGCTGAGCGTTGATGAACGCAGGGTGGGGTAGTCAGAGTCGCTGTAGCGCAGTACGTTCATGTCGGCGGTATTAATAATCCACCCATCGTGCTCCTCGTACCGTGCAGCGAAAGGCACCCATTCCGTCGACCACCAATCCTCACTATTCATTTGTCTGGCTATGTGAAGATACTCATGGTATTCGGATGCGATCTCCTCGGAGCCAAGGAACACCAAGCCGTCAGGGAATATAACCGAGTCAACGTTCCTGATCTTTTGAATGCCACCGCCCGGGATCGGTTTAGTCACGTCCTTGGCGGTACTCCCATTGTTCAGGCGCAGCCAGACCTCTAGGCTCTCGGGAAGCGAGGAACCCAGCGCCTCGTTCAACTGCCGGATCTCTTGGTCGGTGGCGGGCGGGTTGAGCGAACGCGCACTTTCAGGCGCATTCAATCCCAACCAGCGGACAATGCGGCTCCATGCTGAAACAACCTGGTCAACTTCAGTCATTGCGAACCTCCTTGAGTTGAGGCGGCATCGCTGAACGATAGTAGCCACCGGACGGCGCTTCCGTTCGGGCCCCAAGCGATTTGACATGCCGTGAAACCGGCTCTTCGCAGTTGAGGGTGTAGCACCGAGAGCATAGAGCTGTTGGGCGGTTGGAGGTGCGTCGTCAGGAGGTGCGAGCGTCGTAGTTCTCGCGGTTCGCGAGGACCTCGGCCATGTGTGACTGCGCCCAGTTTCTGAGCCCGCGCGTCATGTGGTGGAGCGAGAGGCCGAGGTCGGTCAGCTCGTAGGAGACGGTGACAGGGACGGTTGGCGTCACGGTACGGGTGAGCAGGCCATCACGCTCCAGCGACCGTAGCGTCTGGGTCAGCATCTTCTGGCTGACCCCGGCCAGAAGACGAGAGATCTCGGAGTAACGCATCGCCTTCGGAGCGTCTGCGTGTGCCGCACCGGGCTGGCCAGGGCTGTTGTCGCCGCCCAGCGCACACAGGATCAGGGCGACCCACTTGTCCGAGATTCGGTCGAGCAGTTGTCGACTGGGGCACCCCGCCAGGAACGCGTTGTACTCCACCTTGGCCTGAGCCCTCTTCTGGGCCGCCCTCGTCGTTCCCACTGATCGCACCTCTCACCGATGGGTGGGTTACGCACTCCAAAGTGCCTACTTCCCGACAGGAAGTTTCTCTCCAATCCTGATGCAGGAAGGCGGCAGGCGCCACCCCAAGCGCATTGACGAAAGGCAACAGGATGAGCACCCCCTCCCCCTCTCTCCCCGGCGGCACCTGGACTCTTGGTGACCTGGCCGTCACGCGGTTCGGCTACGGCGCGATGCAACTGGCCGGCCCGTGGGTCATGGGGCCACCCGCCGATCGCGAGGGCGCCCTGGCCGTTCTGCGTGAAGCGGTCGACTACGGCATCACCCACATCGACACCAGCGACGCCTACGGGCCGCGCGTCACCAACGAGTTGATCCGCGAGGCACTGCACCCCTATCCCGAGTCGCTGCACATCGTGACCAAGGTGGGCGCGACCCGCGACGCACAGGGCGGCTGGCCCACGGCCCGGCGACCCGAAGATCTGCGCCGCCAGGTCCACGACAACCTCANGTCACCAACGAGTTGATCCGCGAGGCACTGCACCCCTATCCCGAGTCGCTGCACATCGTGACCAAGGTGGGCGCGACCCGCGACGCACAGGGCGGCTGGCCCACGGCCCGGCGACCCGAAGATCTGCGCCGCCAGGTCCACGACAACCTCAAATCCCTCAGGCTCGACGTACTCGACCTGGTCAACCTCCGACTCGGCAACGCCGAAGGCCCCCAGCCCGGCTCGCTCGCCGAGGCGTTCGAGACGCTCGCAGAACTCCAGCAGCAAGGCCTGATCCGCCACCTCGGGGTCAGCAACGCCACCGAGGAGCAGGTCACCGAGGCACAGAGCATCGCGCCGATCGTGTGCGTGCAGAACATGTACAACCTCGCCCACCGCCACGACGACAAGCTCATCGACCGGCTCGCCACCGAAGGCGTCGCGTACGTGCCCTTCTTCCCCCTCGGGGGCTTTACCCCGCTTCAGTCCTCGGCGCTCTCGGCGGTCGCCGCTCGATTGAAGGAGACACAGATGTCCGTCGCACTGGCCTGGCTGCTGCAGCGATCAGCGAACATCCTGCTCATCCCCGGCACGTCATCGACAGCGCACCTGCGCGAGAACATCGCCGGCGCGGGACTCTCCCTCTCTCATGAGGACTTGACCGAGCTGGACGACATCAGCCGCTGAACGCCCAAGAGCCAAGCGGCCCACAAGGCACGACCGAAGCCACGATTCAGGTTCCGGCCCCGGTCACCATCGCGCGACCGGAGCCTCAGCAGCACGATTCGCCCTCATCTGGACGACCTCAGATCATCAACCGTCAAGAGCTTGTGTCACCCGGCGGTGCAAGCTCACCCCGCGGCGGTGGCCACAGTAGCCCCGTCAGGCATCTGGCGCGGGCTGTGGTCGACAGCGGACTTCGCTTCCTTCCCGGCACCGGCTCCGGCTTGCTGCCGCAGGCTGAGTCAGCAGGCCGCCCAGGGGACGCGGCACGCGCGGCATGCGTTCCCTTCGGGGCACAGGGCCAAGAGGACGCCCTGGCGGAGGGGGCGCCAGGTGCGCAGGAAGCAGATGACACTCATTCGCAGCTCGACCGGCCTGCGGGCGCCGGGGTCCTGGCCGGGGTGCTCGTAGGCCCACTGCTCGACGAGGTAGTCGCAGCTGTCGTCGTCCGGCGGGACGGGCGTCTCGGACCAGCGGACGGTGCCTGGAGGCTGCTACCGGACCCACGTGCCCATGTTCCGACATGGACGGAATCATGCGGAAAAGCCAGTATGCCGGGGAACCAGAACAGTGGATCGATGAGCCTCTTTCCTCACTGGCCAAACAGAATCGCCTCATGAATGAGGATAGATATTGGCTCGACGTGCCGAAGCCGTGAACTACAGGTAGCGGCATGGGCGCAATAGCAGAACGGCGAGCCCATCACGGGCACCGCCCAGCGGATCGACATGTCCGCCTCCATGAGCGGCGCCCGCGAAGACCTGTACGCGCACCCGCCGTGCGGGCCGCGGATCGGTACATCAGCCGCGCCACACCACGCCGCCCCCGCGGGCGATGCGCCCCTGCCTGCTGCCGTGGCTGCGGCGGCCGGCCGAGGGCAGGATCGAATGTCTGTATCGTTGCTTGGCCTGCGCGAGCAGGCCGGGCCTTCGTCGTACCCGTCTCGACATGGGAGCACCTCGTGCACCAGCTCAGCTACGCCGACGTCAAGACCGCCGGTGACCGGGTCGCCGGACGAGTGCGCCCGGTGGCCGTCGTCCGCGACGAGCCCCCGGCGGTTGGGGGCGAACCGTACGATCTCTGGCTGGCGCTGGAGTTCATGCAGCACACCGGGTCCTTCAAGGCCCGCGGGGCGCAGAACTTCCTTCAGGCTCACCGTGAGGCGGGCACCCTGCCGGAGGCCGGGGTGACGATCGCGTCCGGGGGGAACGCCGGGCTGGCGTGTGCGTGGGCCGCGCGGCAGCAGGGGGTGCGGGCCACCGTGTTCC